>NZ_JAQIVI010000220.1 GCF_028618695.1 Natrinema soli
CCGTCGCCGCCGGCGAACTCGAGAAACGAGGCGGCTCGATCCGGCAGGCGGACCTGCTCGCGGCCCTGTTCGCGCTGATCGTCGTCCTCTCGATGACGGTCACGATCGTCCCGGGCCAGCCGTCCGGGCCGACCCACCTCGTCCAGGGCGAATCCGGCACGCTCGAGGCGACGCTCGATACCGCGCCTCAGCGGTCGGGAATCTCCGGGCAGGTCGACCTCTCGCCTGAGGTACGGTTCACGGTCGAATCCGAACAGCGGTCGTACTGGCGCACGGGCGTCTACGATCGCTTCACCGGCGACGAGTGGATTCGAACCGGGCAGAGCAATCGGTACGACGGGCGGATCGGTTCGCCGCCGGGCAACTACGACCGGGTCGAACAGACCATCACCGCCGAGACGAAACTGGGGATCATGCCCGTCGCCCCACACCCGATCTCGCTCGGCGGCGACGTGACGCGGCGGACGAGCGTCTCCACCCACGGCCAGCCGCGCCCCGAAACGCCGCTCGAGGCGGGTGACAGCTACAAGGTCGAGAGCGCGATCGTCGACTCCAGTCCGACCGCGCTCCGGGCCGCCGGGACGAACTATCCCGACGACGTCACCGACCATTACCTTCAGACGCCCGAAAGTACCTCGAGCGAGTTCCGGGAGCGCACCGCCGAGATCACGGCCGACACCGATAATCCCTACGAGACCGCGGTTGCGATCGAGCGCCACCTCGAGTCCTCGAAGGAGTACTCGCTGGAGGTCTCCAAGCCCCCCGGGAACGCCGCCGAGGAGTTCCTGCTCGAGATGGACGAGGGCTACTGCGTCTACTTCGCGACGACCATGACGCAGATGCTCCGCGAGGAGGGCGTCCCGGCCCGCTACGTCACCGGCTACACGAGCGGCCAGCAGGTCGACGACGACACGTACGTGGTCCGCGGACTCGACGCCCACGCCTGGGTCGAGGTCTACTTCCCCGACCACGGCTGGGTCCGATTCGACCCGACGCCGGGGGACGGCCGCGACGACGTCCACACCGACCGGCTCGAGGAGGCCCGCGAAAACGGCAACGAGGACGCGGACACCGAGGAAAGTGCTGACGTTCCGGTTAGCAACGACTCATCCGACGATCCCGAGGACGGCCCGAACGATTCGTCCGGATCCGACCCCGACGACCCGAACGAGCCGGGCACGCCGGACGACGCCAACGAACCGAGCGAGCCGAACGGGTCGCCGAACGAGCCGGCCAACGGAACGAATGAGAGCCCGCCCGACCGCACCGAGGGCACCGAGTCGAACGACGACGAGCCGCTCGTC
>NZ_JAQIVI010000221.1 GCF_028618695.1 Natrinema soli
AGAGAGTTCTACTCGGATTTTATTTGATTCCTCCGAAGCTCGTTTGTAGACGCTCTACATCCCAGAAACGTGGGTGGTGCGTCAACGAAGGGTATCTCGAGGCCCACTACGCGCAGCGAGCGAGTGCGATGGCGCCACTGCCGGAGGACGACGGCCGCAAGCCCGGCGACCAGCAGGCCTGGACGTCCGAGCAGCGTCACGCCCTCACCCGCTACGTCGACGAACGGGCCCGCGACGCCGTCGAGGCGTACACGACACTCCCGGAGGATACTGACCCCCTCGACAAGCAGCGAGCGCGCTACGCAGCGCTGAAGGCGGCTCGCGACCGGGCGCTGGTGTTCGTCCTCGCGTACACCGCCGTCCGCGTTGGCGAACTCCTCCGAGATCCCAACGACCCACGCCGGCGCGGCGTCCGCTGGGAGGACCTCTCCCTTGACGACGGGAGTATGGACGTCTACCGGAAGAAACAGCAGTGGGACGCCGCGAGCCTCCCCGATCCGGTGATCTCGCCGTTGCAAGGCTATCGCCAGCTGATGGACCCACCAACGGAGCGCTGGCCGGTGTTTCCGACGTTCGACCAATGGACGCTCGCAGAGCTCGTCCGGGAAGAGCTAGCCGAACGAGGGGAACGCCCGGAGGCGATTACTGAGTACCGTGACGAATACGCTCGCGACCTGCTGCTGGCACTCGATGAGGACATTCGGCCGCCGTCGATCACGACGGACGGCGCACGGTCGATTCTCCAACGGCTCTCGGAGGCCGCGGAGATCGACATCGACCATCCGAAACACGATTATCTCGCGCCGCACGGTGGTCGTCGTGGTATGGGTGAGGTGCTTGTCCGCGCGTTCGGGTACACGGTCGCAGCCCGGTATCTCGATAACTCGGAGGAGATGGTTCGGGAGCGATATTCGCACATCGAGGCCGGAGAACTCGGCGACGTCGCAACAGAGGCGCTCTCAGAGATTGATGGGTAATTAACGGTACTCCCAGGCACCGAGTTTTCGGCACTACACTCTTGTCAGTACCTCTCGAACTATTTGGCCGTGGTGAATCGCTATACGACGCTTGATTTTACTAGCTGACGGCACGCTTGATGTTGTAGACGACACACATCAGGACGATTTCACGGAACTCACGATAAAGAGATCGAGCGCTTCGCGGTAGGATTTTTCTAGGTGAATCCGGAGACAATGCAGCGAAACAACCGCATAGTCGGCGAATCCGCCGCCCTGCAGGGTGGCGGCGGATTCGCCTCGGCCACCAACAGCACTTTTAGCCAACGTCACCACTTTTCCAGTGAAGCGGGAAACTTTGGACATAGACGATCCGCCGTTTCCCGCTTCAACTCCCTAGTTGTAACGGATCAACTCGACGCTGTCTAACGATTCACCAGAGCCAAACAGTTAATTATCACCACTCACATCTGAATCTACACGTATTGTAGTCAGTCTTCAAATCTCCTCTTGATTTGACCACCCACAGCCATAAACGGATAGGGAGCGTATTTTCGTTGTATGACAAGTGAACGAGTAACCGAGCTCCTCCAGCGGGCATATAGTGACGAGATCGAGACCGTGATGAACTACTTGACGAACTCCATTGTCCTCGACGGAGTCAGTGCCGAGGAAGTAAAACAGAGTCTCGAAGCCGACGTTCAGGAGGAACTTAATCACGCTCAAATGTTGGGCAACCGCCTCAAACAACTCGACGAGCGCCCACCTGCATCCGCCGATTTCGAAGCTCGTCAGGAGAGTCTTCAGCCCCCGGAAGATAGTACTGACGTCGTGTCGGTCATTGACGGCGTCTTGGATGCCGAAGAAGACGCCATCCAGATGTATCGCGACCTCATTTCAGCCGCGACTGATGCCGATGACCCAGTCACCGAAGATCTCGCAGTCACAATTCTGAGCGACGAAGAGGCCCACCGTACGGAGTTCCGCGGCTTCAGACGCGAATACAAACAGGACTGAAGTGGTAACGACTACCCTCGTCGGTCCTTGCAGCGCTGTGGCTTTGTTGAAATCCTATCGTTCCAATATTTGTCTCGCTGGAATAGCCGTTAGGTAGGTGTGCGAACTGAACGACGTCTAGCAGACTCGAAGGGTTCTATTGAGACGGCTTCGCAGTAGCAGGCATGCGTAGTGAGAAGGAGAAGATGTTGGACGGAGAGCTATACGACCCGACCGACCCCGAGCTTGTGGCCGACCGGAACCGTGCACGGGACCTCACGCGGCGATACAATGACACCAGACCAGACGAACAGACTGCCCGACGAGAAGTACTCGAAGACCTCCTCGGCTCAGTCGGTGCCGAGTGTCAGATAGAACCGCCATTTCGCTGTGACTACGGCTACAACATCCAGCTAGGGGAGAACTTCTATGCGAACTTCGACTGCGTCGTTTTGGACGCGGCACGAGTGGAAATCGGCGGTAACTGTATGATCGCACCAGGGGTCCACATCTACACCGCGACTCATCCGCTCGATGCCGCCGAACGAATCAAAGGGCCGGAGTACGCGAAACCGGTCACGATCGGTGACAACGTCTGGATCGGTGGACAGGCAGTCGTCAATCCTGGCGTAACTGTCGGAGACGACAGTGTCATCGCGTCCGGTGCAGTCGTGACTGAGGACGTTCCCGACGAGGTGGTCGTACAGGGCAACCCCGCGAGCGTAGTCAAAGAACTGAACGCCGACTAAGGCCACGAGAATCCGACCCCTGTGATACGTGCAGTTCCTATATCTACCGTTCAAAGTACCTTGTCGATGTTGTGAGTGAGACAGGCAACAACGAGTTCCCGGAACTGCGTCCACCAGAGTCGTGAACGGACGAATGCACCGTACTTGCGCTTGAGTCGAGAGTTCACCGTCTCGTTCTGACTACGCTACCCGTAGAGAACAGAGTTCAACCGAGCGTTCCACGCCTTCTGGAGCGACGAAAACTAGCGGTCCAAATATTGACTCTCTATTGAGAGATGGTAAGCCCATCTTCGGCCACGATCACATCTCCATCGAATACTGACTCGGCGTCTCGCCGCATCGATTTGAGATCACGGTACGGCATGATGTGCGTGAGAACGAGCGTCTGGACGCCGGCGTCCTGGGCAATTTCACCCGCATCTGTAGCATCACAGTGATTGGCTGTCAGTGTCGACTGATCCAGGTCTCGTTCTCCCTCCGCATACCGTTGCCAGACGAATTGCTCGTCTTCGTCCGGCACGCGGTCTTTGTTGACTGGGGCGGTGTTACAGTCCTGAACGAGGACGTCTGCATCAGAAGCGGATTCTGCGAGCGACGGGATCTTCCGCGTGTCGCCGGAGAAGACGAACGACGAACCGGTTTCGTGTTCCTCGAAGCGGAATGCGTACGTCTCGATGGAATGTTCGACTGGGAGTGCGTCGACGTCCCAACCGTCCATCTCCCGACTGAACTCCTCTGTCACGAGTTCGGTTTCGATGTTCGAGATGCCATCAGTCGGATAGATGTCTTTGCGGTACTCGATATCCTCTGCGTATACGTCGTACAGCGCGTCGACGAGCCGGTCGGTGCCGTCGGGTCCGTACACGGTGAGCGATTCGCGGCCACCCTCGGTCCAGCTCGTGAACGCGAAGTGGAAGAACGACGCGTTGTGGTCCAGGTGATGGTGGGTGAAGAACATCGTCTCGATCTCTCCAAATGGAATTCGCGCATCCATGAGGCCGTAGACGGTGTTTGGCCCACAGTCAATCAGAACGCGTTCGTCTGCGATGTCAACGACGATGCTCGTGCCACCACGCTCGGGAATTGGGATGGGACTTCCCGTACCGACGAGGGCGATCTCCATAATCGTTCTACGGGACAAAGCCGTTTGTACGTTCGCACCGTCGCTTGGATCACAGGGTTCCTTCGACGGATAGGTACCACTGCTGTAGTGGGTCACGCTTCGCCGGGTCGGCTCCAGAGACTCGCAACCGGGCCCGAGATGACGAGACTGAGGAGTCCGAACGCAACGATGATGGTGAGCACGCCCGGGTCGCGGAAACTCGTCGTGGCGATGAGCAACGCGATGGCAACGTTTCGCGCGGCGGTCGTCGTGGCGAGGACTTCTCGCGTGCCTTTACCTGGTCCGCCGAGGGCGTATCCGAGGAGTAACGCAGCGCCGACGACAGCGACCGAGATGAACAGTGTCCCGGTACCGACGAGTTGGCGCATTTCGCCGGCATAGACGAGCGTCAAGAGGATAATTAGGAGAACGAGCAAGACGGTCGAGAGTCGCTGGATCGGTGGATGTAATCGAGTTGCAACTGACTGAAAGCGCGCCTTGACGCCGAGGCCACCGATCAGGGGGATCAGCTGTGTCACGACGACGATTCGGGCGATTCCGAGCGGGTCAGCTGAGACATCGCCGGGCATGAGGAGTGCCACCGTAATCGGTATCGTTGCGACGGAGACGACACCCAGTACAGCCATCAGTCCGCTCGCGAACGCGACGTCGCTGTTCGAGATCTCGGCTAGTTTCGGACCAAAGGGTGCTCCCGGGGCCATGGCGATCAACAGGAGTCCGACGACGTGACCGGTCTCCATCGGAACAGCAAGGACGAATACGAACGCCAGCAGCGGAACGAGGATGAGATTCACGAGCAGTGATTTCGTCAGCAGCCACCGTTGTCCGAGTGCCCTGAGGATCTCGTCGGTCGTCAACGCAAGCCCCATCGAGAGCATCGTCGCGAGCACGAAGACGACCGTCACGAAATCGATGACTGCGGTGACTGTTATCGGTCCCATTTGTCTATGAACTCGTTTCTCGATTTGGAGAGAAAAGTGGCCTGTATATCGATTTCACCGCTTTTTATCGATGGTCTACGCGTTCACTCATATCTGCTGGGATACCTTATTTGCCGAATAGGAAACCATCGATTTTCGAATTCGCCCGTCCGGATTGCAGTCGGCGTCTAGCATATGGACGATCTACTCGGTGACCTTGATCAGACATAGGTACTCGAGAATTTGTGAGTCCATTTCTGAGGACTGTAACCGTGAGTGGAAATCAGAATTTGTCCAGATTCATCCCAACACTACGCGGCTCTTACAGCCTCGGTCAGTTCGTCGTAGTCGGGTTCGTTCGTCGGATCGTCGGCAACCCAATCGTAGGTAATCGTCCCGTCCTCGTCGACGACGAACACCGCCCGATTTGCGACGTCGTAGAGCCCGAGCGGCTCGATGTTGATTTCGAGATCGTATGCCCGGATGGCGTCGCCGGCCATGTCGCTGACGAGGTCGAATTCGATCCCGTGTTCCTCGCGGAACGCACCCTGAG
Organism: Natrinema soli; assembly: GCF_028618695.1. Next base: position 5,298 of record NZ_JAQIVI010000221.1, read on the forward strand.
AGAACGGGGAGTCGGCGCTCACGCCGAAGACAGTTGCGCCACCCTCCCCGAACTCATCGATTCGCTCCTGGAGCGCGACCATCTCGTTCGTACACGGAGGTGTGAACGCCCCAGGGAAGAAGGCGAGAACGACTGGATCAGTACCGATGTGATCTTCGAAGTTGAACGGTTCGTGGTCGCTCGTGCCGAGCGTTGCAGTGAACGTCGGTGCAGTGTCTCCTTGGGAAACCATCGAGATTCACTTCGAGCCGTCGGGTGAAAAATGCCGGCCCGAACATACTCTGTGTGAGTTCCTCACGAGGAGTACATCTGCTGCCAGCACGGGTCAGAAAAGCAGATGTCTGTGAGGTGGCCGTTAGGCGGTCTGTCGGGGCGCAGTACGGTCTGATTCGGTTCCGCGCTCGAACGACTTGACAATTCGTTCCTCGGCGCGGTGCAGAATCTCTGAACACGTCGACTTCGCCATGTCCAGTGACGCTGCGAGGTCCTCCTGCGTACACTGTCGTGGGGAGTCGTAGTATCCCCGTCTCAAGGCAGCTTCGATCAGTCGTTGCTGCTTGTTGGTCAGGATTCGATCGAACTCAGGCTTGGCGTGGATGTGCTCGACGACGTATCCGACCTCCGACTCATCCAGCGCCGACCCAAGCGTCGATAACCTGTTTCGCGTCGTGGTCAGTTTCCATTCGACCTGGCCGTTCTGGATTTCGAAGGGCATCTCCACTGGGACGCCCGCTTTGTCGAGAACGTCCAAGAGAATCGGTTTGTCCGCCTCGATCTGGAGGAGAGCTCGATTCGGCTCTTGGTGGAACACCTCCACAGTGTGTACGGGGTCGAACGACCGGATCGATTCGATAATCTCCGTTGGCTTCTCTGCCAGTAGCTCGACGAATCCAACGCCGACGGCGTCAGCAGACTGAGCAGATCGAACACGAAATTCTGCTGAAGGATGGTTTCGTGAGACGGTACCAATCCAAGTTCGCTTCGGGATCGTCAGGGTCAGTGAAGCACACACCATTTTAGGTAAACCTAAAATCGGTTAGCTATTAAAAACATCTCCGAACATGTGCGAGTGACTGTGTGACCAAAATCGATCCCGAGGAGATTCCTCTGAACGAACGCTACTATCGCCAGATAACGGTGACGACCTGCTCGTCGCCTTCGATCGTCTCGTACGTGTAGCCCCGGTCGTCCAGTTGCGGATAGAGGTGCTGGGGTGCGCGGTCGTTCCGCTGGACGAGTACCACCTCGTCGTCGAGGTCAGCAAGCCGTTCGAGCGTGTTCTTCAGTGGTTGTGGCGGCGGTAGCTCTCTGGCATCGAGGGTTTCAGTCGGTCGGTCAGTTGGTGCTCCGACTTCCTCCACGTACGAAGCAATCTCTGGCATAACTGTACGTCAGGGCGAGATAGACAAACACCTTAACCCGAATCTATTCAGGAGGTCCGATGGACGAGGGAAGATCACGTCCTGGTATTGATACGTGGGAATCGGCCTGGTATTTATCGCATTTGCCCCCGTATATCGGAATGGAAACTATGTCTAGTACCCACGACGACCACGACGCACAGCCCGTCACTGACCGAATTCACGACAACTCGTGGTCAGCGAATCTCGAGAAACCGGAACACGCCGACGATAGGCAACTGGTGGTCGACCAGGCCCTTTCGGCGATCGAACACACCGCCCCCGGCAACCACGTGAACCTCGTCACACACGCCAACCACGGTCATCCAGAGGGCTACCTCTACGACGTATTAGAGAGCGAAGGTGGTGACGACGTGGAGTGGGAATACATAGAACAGTGTGGTTGCGGGGGACACGTCGTCAGAGTTCACGTTTCGTAGCGGTCGTCAGCAGCGATCTTTCGACCGGCTCAATTTCTCTGGAAACGAAGACTAAGTGACTCCCCATTTCCTGTCCGAATCCATACTCGCTTGAATATATTCGGAGAACCAACCACGCTCCCCGGGACCGTACGATTACCTATGCCTGGGTTCCCATCTCCGTTCGGCGGCGAGGACGACGAGCTCTTCGATCCCTACGATGAGTTCGTCTCCGATAACGTCCCGATGCCAGGGCCGTTTCTCGACGAACACAATATCCTGGCTGGGTTGGACCACGTCATCTTCCACAGATTGACGCGTGAACTCTTCGAGGAGCGGAAGGTATACGACATGACGTTCAACTATAACCTCGCACGGTTGAATCTCGATACGCGCCATCCCGGCGCAGGGTATCGGTATGCGGTGGAATCACCCGATGTTGACGACGCCATCGACGCCGACGACATCGATAGCGTCTTGCGGGCTGAATTCACCCCCACGACGCCATTTTGTCCGCAGACGCACACGCTGACAATCGGATCGTTCAGGGCCTGGAACGGCCTGTCTGATCGTCACGAGTACGACCTTGTTCGCGTCCGGGCGGCGCCGATGCACCACCAGAGCGAAGCGATCAACGAACAACTCGCAGAACTCGAAACGACGTTCCTTGAGGAGGGCGACCCCGAAGCCGAACCGACCGAAGCCCGTGAAGTCGGCTCAAACCCGATGGAGCGCGCGATGAAGGAGGAGGGGACCAGCCGCGGTCCTCAGGCACCGTTCTGAGACGAAGGCGGGGGTAACGGTACCCACATCGGGGGCAGTAGCATGAACATTTTCGCATCGACACTGACCTCCCCACCCAACCAATGATTCAACATGGCAGTGACGAAAACGCTCCCCAAAGGATGGCAACTTCGACACAAACAGCAGTATCGTGATTCGTTCATCGAGCGCGACTACACTCGGATCGCGTATTCGGACGGCGATCGTACCATCTACATCAACGACATCCAAGAACCCAATTCGTTCGAAGGCTGGCGGTTTCTGGTTCGGGTCCAGGGTACTGACAACCGGCAACTCGGTATTACCGAGGATCTCTCGGAGGCCGAGACGATCGCACGCGAGTATATGAGGGAGTGATCGAATGCGACACCATCTCTCGAACGCAACGGCGACGTATACAGCGATAGCAGGCGACGACCAGTAGGATGCTCGCCGCTAGCGAAGCGACGGATGGCGTTGGTCCGTACGACCGCCGATACGCAGCTGTGACTGAATATATTCGGAGGCATCGACTCACAGGTCCATCACGAAAGCGTAGACGATGAGTGTCGTTCCTGGGAACCTGGAGACGGAGAAGCAGCCCCCGATGACCGTCCCGTTACGACACTTCGTCGTGGCTATCGGGTTCTTGTTTCTCGGGGGAGTTGCCGGCCTAGCAAACGCCTTCGGAATAGGATCGGGACTCCTCCCGCTCGCTCACATTCACCTGCTGCTGGCGGGGTGGGTCTGTATCACGATTATGGGTGCGATGACCCAGTTCGTGCCCGTTTGGTCCGGCGTCACGCTCCACAGTCGCCGGCTCGCGACCGTCCAACTGTGGATTGTCGGTATCGGACTGGTTGGTTTTGCGGTCGCACTGGCCGGTGGCTGGCTTCGACTCACACCGATCTTCGGTACCCTGATGGCCATCGGTTTCTGGGTGTTCGTCTACAACATCGCCCGGACACTCGTCACCGTCAGGGGTCGGTATGACGTGACCGAACGACACTTCGCGTTCGCTCTCGCGTTCTTCGTTGCGCTCACATTGCTCGGCGTCGCACTCGCAGTCGATTTCGTCCGACCGGTGTTCACCCCAGTCGGACTCTCTCGCGTCGATGTCGTCTCGGCCCACGCCACGCTTGCCATCTACGGCGCTGTTCTGACGACGGTCCTCGGTGCGCTCTATCAGCTGGGAACGATGTTCACCCAGACTGACCTCCACGGAATCGACACGTACCTCCAGGGCTTCGAGGAGGTCGGATACCCGATCGGCGTGGTCGCCCTGGCGACCGGTCGGCTGGTCGGTCACGTCGTGCTCGCCCGCGTGGGTGGGCTCCTAATCCTCGGCGGCATCGGGTGTATGAGTATCGTCCTTGCCCGTCGACTCTACGAAACCCAGGTTCCGTGGACGCCGATGCTCTCACGGTACACTGTCGCGGCTGTGGCGATGGCTGCGTGGGTCCTCGCGACTGTTCCGGTATGGATCGTCGATCCGGTCGCGCCGACAACCCGATTCGGCGCCCCCGGAGCCACACACCTGCTCGGGCTGGGCGTGATCGGATTCGTCGTCCTCGGAACGATCTACCATATCGTTCCCTTCATCGTGTGGGTACACCACTACAGCGACCGCCTCGGCTACGAGGCCGTGCCGATGATCGATGACCTCTACGACGACAGGCTGGCAACCCTTGATCTCGGTCTGCTCACGATCGGCGGCCTTGCGCTCGTTATCGCGGATTGGACGACCCTCCCGGCACTCCTCGCAGGGTTTGGCGGGCTCTTGATCGTTGCTGGCATACTTGTGTTCAGTTGGAACCTGGGTTCCGTAATTCGAACCCACAGTCCGAACGGACTCGCGGGTGTACTCGTTCCTGGCGTGTCACGGGGCTCGTCGACCGACACCACGTCGGAGGACCCGCGGTGAGCGGACGCGATGAATCCATAGAACCATCGTGACGTATCCGCCTGGGCTCGTACATGATCGGACGGGGGAACCGAGACAGCGTTCGTCGGATTGAACCGCCAACGTAGCTAGCGTTCCGTCTCTTTCGGAGGTATCGGTTTGAACAGTGTGGCACTCAACCGGCGTGGAGGCCAGCAAGTCGTCTCGTCAGTACGTAGGCGTAGACACTCGTTCCCACGATACCCAGAGCGGCACCGATATCCCCTACCAACGGTACGCTGAGTGGCGGTGCTACCGCTCGCAGTAACACTCCGCCCCCGAGTATGACGATCGCCGCGAGGCCGACGCGGTCGCTCGCACCAGTGAACTGGCCCGTTCCTATCGGGAAGAACTCGTATGCATAGCCGATGATCGTCAGCAGGAGAAAGCCATCGAGAACGAGTGGGACGTGTGCTTCGATCGGCCAGGCGGCACCGCCATCGATTGCAACCGTTGCGGCGACGAGTACACCCCCTGCCCCAGCGAATGCGCCCGATAGGACGCCGACGAGACCAATGCGTCGGCGGTCGGTCCGAACCGCGACGACAGCCACCATTCCGAGATAGCACAGCACGCCGAACGCCAGAACGACGGCACCTACCTGAAACAGTGGCCACGTCCAGAAGCCACCGGCGATGAGGGCGGGGGCGACGACACTACCACCGAGGGCACCCCACGTGAGCGGCCGTGGCGGGACGACGTGAAAGAAGCCGACGAGGAGTCGTGCGCCCAGGCTGATGATCAACACTGCCGCGAAGCCAACGGCGTAGAAGTGCACGACGCCGGGAATAGTTGTGCCGGGGATTGCCGGAGCGCTGGACGCCCTCGCGAGGAGTGCGATGGTACCGATAGCTAGGTATAGAATCGCGAGCGGGACTGTCGCGGTGGCGGCACGCGTCGAACGTTGCGGACGGTCCCTGCTGCGGATCACCACGCTCGGATTCGCTCGGAGGGCAGGACCGATCGTCTTCCCCAGTGCGCCAAGGAAACAACCGACACCGAGACTCCAGAGGGTGGTCCCCGCTACCACGAGTAACCGGGGAAGCGTCGTCAGCTGTCCGGCCACGAGTACGGCAGCGCCGGCGTACGAGACGACGAGGTGGACGCCGGGGAGGCGGTGTGTTGCGAGGGTCGTTCCGACGTATGCCGGGAGCAACAGGTAGGCCATGCCGAAGGTCATCGGCAGAACAGCTCCCAACAGCCCGAACAACCCGATCGCTCGAAGTGGCCAATCAAGCAGATACGTCGCCTGGAGGCCGACCATCCCGAGGGCGCTGGCGACGGCAAACGCGTGCGTCCAGCGACTGACGCCACCAGCTCGGTTCACGAACGTTGCCGAGGAGGCCGATCGCAATAAGCTACGTGCGCCGGCCCGCCGGTGTTATTGCTGGGCGCCGGCCTCATTCGAGACGGGACACTTCTGGCGGAGTCAGAAGCCATGGCAACCCGTGTCCGATCCATCTCGGTAGGGAATCCGGCTCGATCAATCCACGAGAGATAGCGATCAGGGATCTCGAATCTACGTGATAATCGCGTCCGTAGGCCCTTGAGGGTCAAGCCGAACATTGCCGGAGTGCGAGTCACCAGCGGTCGTGGGATGTCCATGAATACGGAGCCGGGGGCTGTTTCTCGAAAACGTGAGCACGCTCCTCGATCAATCTACCTGAGAGTCGAGGTACTCACGCAGGACGACGGCATTGTTCCGTTCTCGGTCAGTAGCAGCGTACAGCAACGTCAGCTGGTCGTCCTTGGTAACATCAAAAACACGCTCGACAGCGTCGTCCTTCTCCTCGAGCTCCGAGACGTACCGCCCCTGGAACTCCGTCCATCGATCAGGGTCGTGATCGTACCACGTCCGGAGCTCGTCGGACGGCGCAACCTCCTTGATCCACACATCGAGTTGTGCCTCCTCCTTCGAAACGCCTCGAGGCCAAAGCCTGTCGACGAGTACTCGCGCTCCATCGTTGTCAGGGTCGTCGTAGATCCGTTTCGTCGTGATTTCCATAGGAAGCTCCTCATCGGCCTGGGACTTGATGGTCACGTCTATTCGGCCGTCTTCGGGGAGACGGTATGCCGTCGAGTGAACTAATTCGGGAGAGAGACTTCATCCTCGGAGGATCGATGGAAACGTATGGCAACCGAAACTACCTCGTCAGCCACCGGCCCTGTCGGGGCGAGTGTCGGTCGGCGTACGGGTCAGTATCTGTTGGCAATCGATTGGCTGTCCGAGGACGCCGACCGAGTGGCGCCCGGTGAGATTGCGGCACGTCTGGGCGTTAGCGGAGCGAGCGTCACGGAGATGGGTTCGAAGCTAGAGGACGCAGGGTTAGTGACCGTGAAGAAATACACCGGCGTGAAGCTGACCGATAAGGGTCGGGAGGTCGCCCGAGAACTCGCGTGGCGACTCTGCGTCGTCGAGAATTTTTTCGGGGAGGAACTCTCTGCAGACCTCAACGATGACCAGTCCTACGAGATCGGCTATACGCTTCCTCCAGAGGCTATCAAGCGATTGCGTGACTTGGTCGACCACCCCTGTATCGATCGCTGCCCCCAGACGAGACAGGACTACGATGGCTGTCGCATCGCGTAGCGAGTTCGTTCGAACATAGTCGGGGATGTGTATTGGACGACAGGTCTCGAATATGGTTCTATGAGTGCCGACCTGGACACTGACGCGGACGAAGTACTCGATGTCCGAAAGATAGACGGTCAGCCGTTCGATCCGATTATGGCTGCACTTGGCGAACTCTCCGAGGGGGAGACGCTATTGCTCGTCAACAGTTTCGAACCCGAACCGCTGTATGAGGTCCTGACGGAGCGCGGGTTCGAGTACGAATCTGAGCAGCGTGGTCCGGATCATTGGCACGTCCGTATTGAACACGCTTGAGGGAACGATCAGACTCTTGCAGAATACGGTTCTAACGCGTCGCTCAACGGGCGGTAACGACGAGGTGGTCGTCATCGGTCCGACCAATATCCGGGACTGACTCTCGACGTGGGTCGAAGGCCGTATACGCAAACGCCTGCCAGAGGACCCGCTCGGGATACGCACGCTCTTCGAGACTGACGCCTAGATCGGTAGCGAGAGCGATGTGATCGAGCTCTCCGTTCCGGATGGGGACAGCGAGTGGGTTCGACAGCGACGTGAGATCGAGGTCGAACGAGGGGAACAACCGATCAGAAGCGTTCGGCGCCGGATGGTGTATTTCGCGGCTGCCGGGATAGCGGACCGACAGTTCGGGCGTGATCTCCTCGAGTTCGTCTTCGTCGATCACCTCCACAGTGCGTGGTGACAGTTCGATCCGCTGTCGGCCACCTGCTGCCACCTCAACGTCGTTACCGTTCACCGCGAGACGGAGCGAGTCGGGAGTCACGTCGACGATACGGGGAGTGGGAGTTTCGTAATCTCGAACGTGTACCATACTCGCATCGCCACCCGCTGTCCCGTCGACCACGATCGCGACGCCAGTTGCTAGTTCCGTCGTAAGACCGCGAATTTCGACAGAGATTTCGGAACGACCGACGAGATCGTGCGTGGTCGCATACGCGAACGACCAGTCGGTAGCTAGCGGCGATGAGTCACGGAGGGCAGGCCGCCAGTAGAAGACTCGATCTCTCGAACTTTCGGCATATGGAACGGCGTCGGGGAAGAATTCTGCGTTAAGTGTCGTCGGCTCCAAGTCAGGGTGTTCGAGTACGAACTCGGCGTAGGGCACCGTTCGAACGACCGGTTTCCGATCGTCGACATCCGGATGACGCCGCCAACTGATTGAAGTCGTCGCTGTTCCAGCTTCTCCCTCCATGTATATGTCTTCACACTCCGTACAGGAAAACTTCGCCACGGACGTATTCGCTTGGTGGGAACTCGAAGCGTCTCCGGATCGCATCGTTCGAAATCGGTCTTGGGATGTTGTGCCGGATCTGTGTCGAATATATCCGGACGCAGGTTTAGTTTCGGCAGGCCTAATGTCATACACGAGGCGGCCCTACGATGTCAAACCCTACTCAGTCCGCGCCCAGCCCCACCACGGAGGCACTCTTCGACCGATACCTCCTACCGAAGGTCGCACTCACGATCATCGTAGCTGCATCGTTGCTCGGCAGTTGGGTCTCTACCACGTTGGTCGGCGACAGTGGCATCGTCTCTGCCGTCGCGACGTGGGCGTTTCTCGTCGCACTGGGAACGCTCGTCGGCGGACTGCTCTGGAAGCATCTGTTCGTTCGTCCGGCGGACCTCGGGACCGGCGCTCGCGAGTACTGTGCAGCGATGTACGAGCGTTTCGATCGTATCGCTAGCCTCGCGGTGATCGTCACAGTTCTCGCGGGGAGCGTCGTACTCTGGCGGTACGTCGAGCGATTTGGAACGACCGTCGAAGTTGCTTCCCTCGCCATGCTCGGCTTGACTACGGTTGGAATCGTCGCCTGGACCATCCTTACGGATCGGACGGTCGAATCCCAGTTCAGAAGTCGAGCGGGGCTGCTCGCGCTGACGTTCGGCCTGCTCACACTGCTCGCGACGGCTATTGCCGAAGTCGCGATGCGTGGTCTCGAACCGGCTGGTACTGCGGTTCGGATGCTCCATCTGCTCGCCTTTGCCGTCTGGATCGGCGGAGCCGTCTGGAACATTTTCGTGGCGGTCCCGTCGGGACAGGAGCGCCCGCGGGTCGACGTCGTCGCCGCTGCCGCCGAGCAACTGGAACGCTTCCGGTGGGCCGTCCGCTTCGTCATTCCGACGATCTTCCTTACCGGAGCGTATCAGGCAGTCGACGAGATCGGCCTGAGCGTCTCGGTGTACGTTACGTCGACGATCGGCCTCGCGATTCTCGCGAAGGCCGGATTCATCGGCGTACTCGTCGTCATCTTCAAACTGTGCCCCATGTGGCGGGCCTGTTCACCCATCGAGGGTGTGTGTGACCTCGAGGAACTCGGATCGTCGCGGATGGAGACTGACGGGGATGTGGCTATCGATGACTGAAGTCACGGATGCTACGACGGACCCGGACATCGATCCCGATATGGTCGTGGACAATCGAGGTCGCGGCTGTGCGAGTGGTATCGTACGCGTTCAGAAAGCGCTCGAAGACCTCGACCACGGATCGATCCTCGTCGTGAAGAGCACTGACAAACGTGCCCGAACGGAGTACCCACAGCTGGCTGAACAGACGCCCCACGAATTGATTGCAATCACGAAAGATAGAACCGGATTGCTCAGAACCGAGTACACCACGTACCTTCGAATCTGCGAGGCGTGACCGGCTTCCTCGGATAGACTCGTGCGTCGAAGCGATCGAAATCAACGATCGCGATCAGTTGCTCGACCGTTCAGCGAGGACGATCAGTGCCACGCTCGATTCGATTGCCCGTGGGGAAACTTCCCGGCGCCCGTCGAAACGAACGATGTCGCCCGCACTCAGGTCGTACTCCTCGTCGTCGAGAGCGAGTTCGATCGCTCCCTCGATCAGGTAGAGTACAATCTCGCGGTCTGGGTGGTCGTGGGCCGCTACCGCTTCGCCCGCATCCAGCGTCAATCTGATCGTCTTCGGTTCGGCGTTGGGAAAGACGTTTGCGTGGGGGGTTCCCTCGAGATCCCCGATGGATACGACCTCGGCCATTGTCACGCACTCCTCGGGTCGAATTCCCCTCGTTTGATCCCCTCGCGAACGGGATCGTGTTCGGCGTCCGTCGGCGGCGGGGCAGAAACCAAGAATGCTTCGAGCCGACTATCCTCGTCAGCCTTGATCCCCCGGTCGGTATCGGCTTCGACGACGACCACGTCGCCGGGTTCGATGGCGTGTTCGTCCTCGCCGTCACGGACGCGTCCGGTCCCCGAGTGAACGTGAATCGCGACGTCGCTCGATGGAGCGTGAACGGGGATGAACTGACCGGGCTCGAAGTACCCACAGACAACCTTCATTCGCTCGCTTTTGAAGACCTCCACGGCGTTGAACTTCCGGTCGTCGTAGGCCCGTTCGGCGTCGAAGTTCGTCGCGGTCACAGCGACCACCTCGGCGGCCTCTCTGTTCGTCTCTCTGTCGAGCGAGATGAGACTGTATCGCGCATACGACTGGTGGTTGGCGTGTACAGAGGAAGAGCTTTGGTCCGAATGTTTCCGACCGGCGACTCGTGGAGGCAGCGATCGACTGGATATGTTCGCCTCCATACCCACGGAATTGGCCATTCAACGTTGATGCGTCTATGGCAAAACACGCCTTCCTGCTCCTTTCCTCACCGGAGACGCCGGGGAAATTCGCCAATCCGCTTACCTACGCACGTCAGCTCGACGAGGCGGGTCACCAGGTTGCCGTGTACTTCGACGGCGCGGCGACCTATTGGTTCGACGGAATCGAGGATCATCCGGAACCGGCGGTTCGAGCATACGAGGACGCCAAGGAACTGGGGCTGATTGCTGGCGTCTGCGATCACTGTGCGACGTTCAAAGGGGTCGCTGACGCCGTCGAGGCCGAAGGTTTCGAGATCCAAGGGACCGAACACGCCCCGGACGTTGCGGGACTCGTCGACGACGGCTACGAGCTTCACATCGTTTGAGCGACGCCGACCTCGTTATCGATCGATGTACTGGTCATCGAACCTCCCGACTCGCGGCGAAACGAGGCTGTTGTATTGGGCATGTCACCGTTCATCAAGGTACGGAACACAGTGATTGAGACATCTCGAGTAATGAAATCCGTGAGCCCAGCGTATATGTTCGAACCAACCGTCACGAGGTTTCGGTGCTATCGACGACTATGTGGATGTCTCGAGCGATTCCAGCCGAGTTGACCGCGCTTCCATCCCATCCAGGGGTGAGGTCATACTGATGTCGGTAGACCCAGAAGACGGGCGCGAACCGGTTACCATCCGCGAACACGATCGACCGTGGGCTGCCGATCTCGAGTCTGATCGACACGCGAATGATAGCCGTCTTGTCGTCGCGGAGGCCATCGATGCTATCGAAGAGACTCGCCCCGGCATCCCTGTTGACCTCGTGACCCACGAGTGTCACGGCGATCCCATGGACTACCTCCTCGATCCCTTGCGATCAAAAGTTCCCGACGTCGCCGTAACCGGACATCGCCGGTGTACTTGTGGCGGCTACGTCATTACCGTCATGCGTCGGATTTCGGGATCCGAATAGCGGAAGGGCGAAATCACTCGGGTGCGTATCCCCACGTCTCGACGATTTCGTGTAACTCTTCGTCGTTAGTAGTCTCGGGATCGTACTCGATCGCCAAGGCCCGATTATCCGTCTCAATGGTCACTCCATCGACCCCAGGGGTTCCTTCCAAGACGGTGATGATCGTGTTCTCACAGTTGTCGCACTCGAAGACAGTATCGGTGACCGATACGGTGGCAATTGAGTCCATATCGTTTTAATAGTCACCGTCGAATGGTGGTAACGATTCACACGAATTTGTTCCGAGTAGCAGTGACCGTCGTAGAGATCCACTTAGTTTATCGGAGAGCATTCAGCGCCCACTGCGGGTCTATGGCCTGTCGCACAGTCAGATAGATCGGGCGGTTACTGGGTTCCGGCAGGCAGCTGATCTACTGTCTCGACCTCCCCAATGCGCTCGATCGCCTCGATTGGGATTTCAGTAACAGCCGTGATGATGAGACCGTCCTCACCTCCATGTGAGCATTTCTCGACGTCGATTAGTAACTCTTCGTAGTACTTCCGAATTGTGGCAACAACGTACTCGTCCCGACCCGGTCTCGTTCGGATCAGATACGAATACTGCTCTACGTCTTCTGTATCTCCCATTTCACTCAAGTTATCGATGGTCAATCGTCCCCAAATTACTGCTGCTCTGGATCTTGTCTGAGGCAATAACGAGTCTATCCCGTAGCTCCGACCGATCGAACTCTGTCATTGGGTCCGGGGGCCCCTGACCGTCAGGAAGAGACTTTGAATCGCCTTCCCGACAAAAAATCCCACGATGGCGCCGAGTAGTACTGAATCGATTCCTTGGACGGCGATGACGGTGAGTGCACCGAGGATTGCGAACCCGACTCCGAACGTCCACCCCCGTCTCATCACGTCCATAGGTCGGATGATGTCGTCGAATCGATCCGACGCGGTATTGTAGCGATCATTGGGTGGGAACGCGTCCACACTGGCGAACCCTGCCGACTAACGACCGTTTGGGTACGCGCTCTACGGTGGGTAACACGGAACTGTCACCCCTCACTGACGTGTACTGGTGATTCTGTCGTCGATCGATCGACGGCGACCTCGTGAACCTCGACGGTATTCCCGGTCTTGAAGGCACGTTCCGCGGACGCTTCCTGGTGTGCTGATTCGAAGGCGGTACTTTCTCGCCACGCTTCGTAGTCTTCTCTCGTCTCCCAGAACGTCATGGTGATGTGGCCCTCCGCGTCGACGGGTGCGAGGACTGTCATCCCGCGGAACCCCGGCCTGTCCTCAATCCCGTAACTCGTTCGAAGGCGCTCTTCGAATGTTTCTACCCGTTCATCCGGAATGGTAACCCGGTTAGAAACGACGATCATTCCTGGGAGACCGTTAGTCTCGCCGTCTCCTAAATTCTCGCTCGGATATGTTCGTGCCGAGTACGTTCGTTCGTGAGTTTATAGTCATAGCCGTAGTAGCTTCGAGAATGGCCGACACCGTCAGCGATCACGAGAATCACGGGACCGAACCGGTCACCGATCACGTCCACAGGAGCGCGTGGGCAGCAGACCTTGAACGACCCGAACACGCGGCTGACCGAGAGCTACTGGTCGAGGAGGCGATCACAGCGGTCGAGAATACCGTCGGGGGGTCTCTCGTCCAACTCGTCACTCACGAGGCACACGGGCATCCATCAGCGTATCTCTACGAACCACTCGAGGAAACGTTCGGTGACGCGGTCCACTGGGAGTACGTCTGTCAATGCAACTGTGGCGGTCATATCGTCCGTGTCGAGGTATGAGTGTGCGAACGGTCAACCGTGACCTGACGTTCGAAAGATGACGACTACCGTTAGTGACCTTCGGCTCGCTGCCGAGCGATTGCGGAAGGCACTTGCAGAGTATGAGTCGTTCCTCAGTGGCTGGCAGGACGCAAACGAGCCACTCGCGAACGACGACCACGCTACACCGGCAGAACCGGACGTGACGATGCAGGAAGTAACTCAGGAGTCAGGCGTCGCGATCACAAACGATGTCCTTGAACGCTATCACGCAGCCAGCGACGCGGTGACGAGGTACATTCAGCGAGCCCGAGATCAAACAGATTCTGACTGGTCCGAAGTCGTCGCCGCAACCGAACCGGTACGGAAGGCGACACTGGCGGTTCATACAGCCGGGTATGGCTCCCACCCTGAGACGGGTGAACGCGACTACCTACTGCCAGCCGAGCTGTGTCTCGCCCGCCGGCTGTCGATGAACGCCGGGTCGTCGCCAGTCACCTTCGCAGACAGGATTGCCCAGTATGGAGCCGTCGCCAACCGGTTCGGTATCGACGCCGATGTCGTGTACCACCCTGGATCGGGTCACGACGTGAGCCCATCGGTCGCGTTTCCCGAAGCCGAGGTTACGTATGTCGACGTCGACGTGGCGGCGATGGACGACCTGGCGGCAGCGGGGTACGCGGCCCGCTTGGCCGATGCTACGGCATATTCTGTGGATGGCGGCGCCGACGTGATCATCCTTCGAAATGCAGGACTCGTCGAGGAGGCAATCGTAGAGCGGAACTTGCGAGCGGGCGGTTGGGTGCTCGCCAATGACCACCTCGAATCCGCTCACCACGTGGCAGGGATGGATCGAATTGAACTCGTGGGGGTCGTTCCGGACGATTGGCCAGGCGTCACACCACGGATCGAGACTACGGATTTAGACTCACCGTACAACGAAAGAGAGGGTAAGGTGGCCGCACAGGCCGGTCCCACCGATCGGACAGGGTCGCCGCTCGATCTCCACGTGTTTCACGAGAGGACCCATCGAGGACACGCCAGATCAAACAATAAAGAGCCACCGTGACGAGCCGTCGGGCTGCTGACCTGAGCCGGAGAACGAACTGTATGGTGGCCGCTGCGAAGTGTCAGTGGAAGTGTTCGCCCCAGTGCCTATCCACCCTGGCCCTAAAGTCGATAGTATGGGTACGGAGATTGACCTGACCGGTGCGTCTCGTGACGCTATTCGAGATCGCCTTTACGAGCAGTTCGACGATGGCGAAGCGGGGGATACGTTTCATCTGATCGCAGATCAGGTGCCCGGCTTCACGTTGCTGCGGTATCAAATCGAACGTAACGTCCAGCTCTCGTGGGACGTGATAAGGGAAGCAGACGAGGTTCGGGTGGCAATCGTGGTGGAGGGTGACCTCGCCGCCGACGCGTTCCCGGACTTCGACGTCCGCGTCATGCCGCCACAGCGACGCCACGAGGTGTTGCTCGAAGGCTTCGACGAACTCGTCCCCGAGGAAGGGTTCGTGCTCGTCAACGACCACGACCCGAAGCCACTGTACCACGAGCTCCAATCGACGCGCGGTGACACCTTCGAGTGGGAATATCTGGACGAAGGGGGACGTGAGTGGCGCGTCGCCATCGAGAAGACCGAGGAGTCGACTGCGCCGGACGACGACATCATCACCCGGTACGACGTTCGTCAGATCCCCAAATCCGAGCGACATCCGTCGATACACCATCGGTACGGAATGATCCCGGAAGGCGAAGCGATGGAGATCGTTGCTCCCCACGAACCCCGGCCGCTGAAACAGGAGTTCCAGCAGCGATATGGCGACGCCTTCGAGTGGCGAATCGTTGAGCAGGAACCGGGGCGCGTCGCCGTCCGGATCACGAAGCGCGCGGACGTCGACGATGAAGACGCCGAGGCGAGCTCCTGTGCCGGCGAGGATGCCCATCACGTACACCACGCCAGCGAGGGGCTCGATGGAGACCAGGAAGCATCGTCCGGAGCTGACGAGGACCTCCCCGTCGAAGTCAGTCAGGAACTCGACGTCAGGGAGTATCCGCCAGCCCGTCGCCACGAGCTGATCTTCCAAGCGTACGACGACCTCGAACGAGGCGAAGCGTTCGTCCTCGTCAACGACCACGATCCAAAGCCGCTCTACCACCAGTTCACCTCTGAGGAAGGGCCAGAATTCCACTGGCAGTACCGTCAGAAGGAACCCGGGGAGTTCCGGGTGCTCGTCGGCAAGGTCGAACCCAAAGATCAGGAGGCGTCGTCGGATCCCGCAGAAGAGGGAACCCCATTCTGAACGGCGTTACCGGTAGCTGGGAACAGGCGGAATTGGTCGCTTGTCCGGACTCAAATCGACGGGGTACCTACCCGATCGTCGAGAACGTAGGTAGTGCGGGTTCAGATCGTGATAATATCTTACACGATCCTTGTCAACAGTGCCCAATCCTTATCGGAGTGGCGGACGAGGATTGCATATGGGACCGATTGAAATTCAGCGTCTGTGTGAGCGAGAGGTCGATTTTCCCATTACGCACGATGCTCTCATCGACGAACTCGGTGAGGCGGAACTGAGGCCTCCTACTGGAGAACCCACAACGGTTGGGACCGTGCTGAAGACCACCAACGAACGAAGCTACGAGTCAGTTGACGACGTGTATCAGACCATCCTCGGGAATCTAGACGAGTCGTTCGTCGGACGCAAGTTCTACGATGACCGGGGCGGGGTCTGGGATTTCGACCACCGAGACCGGACCTATTCGTTCTGATGTCTCGCATAAGCGAGACGAGTATATTCCCGTGATACTACTTACAACCCCGCCATGTATCCCGAATACGATGAGACACCAGACACCATGACAGAAAACGAACTCATTTGGCGACTCGCAGGAGGGTCCGGCGACGGCATCGACTCGACGAGTCAGAACTTCGCGAAAGTACTGATGCGGTCGGGCCTCCACGTATTCACCCATCGTCACTATCCATCACGGATACGTGGTGGCCACACGTACGCTGAGATTCGATCGAAGGCGACGCCAGTACGATCCAGAGGAGACGGATACAACTTTCTCCTGGCGCTGGGCGACTCGTTTGCACGGAGCCCGGACGAGGAGGCCTACTACGGAAACGAGGAAGTCAAGCCCCTCGTAGAAAACCTCGATGACCTCCGTGATGGGGGCATCATCGTCTACGACGAAGGGCTGATCGACATCGACGACGTCGATAGCGTGCTTGAGACGTCACTCGAAGCTCTCGCTGCAGAACACGATTGGCACGTCTATCCGCTCGACCTTCGGGACATCGCGACAGAACACGGTCGTGAGGTGATGCGCAACACGGCGGGCGTCGGTGCAACGGCGGCGCTCATATCGCTGGATCTCGATCCCATCGAAGCGTTGATGTCAGATTCGATGGGCGGCGATGCACTCGAGGCGAATCTGACGATCCTTCAAGCAGCGTACGATCAAGTGCGGGATGAACACGAAATCGACCACGACGTCGTCCTTCCGGAGGGAACGCACGAGGAGGTTCCGGTCCTCCTCTCCGGATCGCACGGCGTCGCGTACGGTGCGCTCGATGCCGGCTGCCGATTCATCTCTGGCTATCCCATGACGCCGTGGACGGAAGTGTTCACGATTCTGTCCCAGCATCTCCCCGAGTACGGTGGTGTTTCCGAACAGGTCGAAGACGAGATTGCCGCTGCCGGGATGGCGATCGGTGCGTCCCACGCAGGTGTAAAGGCGATGTCCGGCTCCTCAGGGGGTGGGTTCGCACTCATGTCCGAGTTACTCGGAACGGCCGAAATGACTGAGACACCGGTCGTCTTCGTCGAGGCCATGCGGGGCGGCCCATCGACCGGAATGCCGACCAAGCCAGAACAGGGCGACCTCGACCACGTTCTGTACTCCAGCCAGGGCGATTCCAACCGAATCGTCTTCGCACCGGGAACAATCGAGGAGTGTTACGAACAGACGCGTCGAGCGTTTGAACTGGCCTACGAGTACCAGCTCCCTGCGATCGTCGTCATCGACCAGAAGCTCTCGGGGGAGTATCGGACAGTCCCGGACAGCGTCTTCACGGAATCAGCTCCCGACCCGGATCCAGGCACAGTTCTCACGGAGGAAGAAATCGAAGACGCCGCACACCACGCGTCCGGATCGTATCTCCGCTTCCAGTACGACGCTGACGATGGCGTCGTACCGCGAACACTTCCCGGCCAGAAAGGTGGCCGATTCCTGACGACCGGAAACGAGCACAACCCTGCGGGCCACATCAGCGAAGATCCCGAAAATCGCCGTCGACAGGTCGACCGACGGAGGGCAAAGCAGGAGGCAATTCGCGAGACACTCGACGAAACGGGGACTCACCAGACCCGATACGGGACAGAAGATGCCCGCTACGGAATCCTGGTGTGGGGAAGTCAACAGAGTACTGTCTTCGAAGCGGTCGATCGACTCAACGAGACTGATTACTCCGTTTCGGCACTAGGGGTAAGCGAAATGATGCCGTTCCCGGAATCTGACGTCGCTGACTTCCTCGAGAGTGTCGAGGAAGCTGTCGTGGTCGAAATGAACTCCGGCGGGCAATTCCGGGGCTTAGTACAGCGCGAACTGGGAGCGTACGGTGATCGGCTGTATAGTCTGCTCAAGTACGACGGCAATCCCTTCGAACCTGCTGAGGTGGTCGACGGTGTCCGTGCCGTCATTACCGACGATCCGAGTGTGGCGCCACCGACGACGCGTCTCGAACCAACGAAAGCAACCAACTCGAGGTAACCACAATGAGTGCATTCAACGCAATCGGTGCAGATCAAGAGGTAGATACAGACGCGTTCACCCCCGGCGTCGAACCGCGGGCGACGTGGTGTCCCGGCTGTGGGGACTTTGCCGTCCTGAAGACGCTAAAGCAAGCGATGGTGGAACGGGGCAAGAACCCCGACGAGGTATTGCTCGTCACAGGTATCGGATGCTCGGGCAAGCTCTCGTCGTATTTCGAGAGTTACGGATTCCACTCGATTCACGGTCGATCACTCCCGGTCGCGCGGGCGGCGACGCTCGCGAACCCCGACCTAGAGGTCGTCGCCGCGGGTGGCGATGGCGACGGCTACGGGATCGGTGGCAATCACTTCACGCACACAGCCCGCGAGAACCACGATATGACCTATATCGTGTTCAACAACGAGATTTTCGGGTTGACCAAAGGACAGACATCGCCGACAAGTCCGAAGGGACACAAATCCAAGACGCAACCATCCGGTTCGGCGAAGAACCCGATCCGGCCACTGGAGTGGGGCCTCAATGCGGGTGCGACGTATATTGCACGGACTGCAGCGGTTAATCCCCGGCAGGCGACGGAAATCCTCGTCGAAGCGATGGATCACGACGGCTTCGCCCACGTCGATTTCCTCACTCAGTGTCCGACGTGGAACAAGGACGCCAAGCAGTACGTGCCCTACATCGACGTTCAGGACTCCGAAGATTTCGAGTTCGACGTCCACGACCGTGACGACGCGGCGCAAATGATGCGAGAAGCCGATACGCGTCTCCACGAGGGAGAAATTCTAACCGGCCGGTTCTTCGTGGAAGAAGGGCGACCGTCCTACAGCGAAGAGAAGCGTCAAACAGGCCAGATGCCCGACGACCCGATCGTCGAACAGTACTTTGACGAAAACGCCGAGTGGAAGCCGTCGTCTGACCTGCTTGATCGGCATCGGTGATCGAGCACCCCAAATTCACCACGTACCACTCGGTTTACCGGGATATTCCCCCGCAACAGTCACCAATGAATACTCGGACTGATGGTTTAAGTAATCCATGACAGAGCCTCAAAGCGGACGGAAGCAAGAATACGTCGCAATCATCGATCAGGATGAGGTCACCGACGAAGTACGAAATATCGCGGTCAAATATGATCCGCTGAATCGGTCCGGACACGAGGGGTTCCACGTCACTGAGCATGGTGAACTCCACATCGACGACGCTAACGTCCTGGCCGAGCACAAACTCATCGAAAAGAAGATCCCCAACGACGCGATCCAAATTATTCCACTTCCGGCGGAAACCGGACAACTCGTCCACCAGTATGGTGAGAACGGATTCCGGTTGTACAATCTCCCCATCCCGGACGATGGTTCTGTAATCGGCCTTCTCGGCCGCAATGGCATCGGGAAAAGTACTGCGTTGGACATTTTGTCTGGTAGCCAAGTACCAAATTTTGGCGGGGGCGGTGAAGGGCCAGACTGGAACCGGGCGATTGAATCGTTTCGGGGGACGACCCTGCAGACTCATCTCGAACAACTCCGAGACGAGTCGGTCGTCACCGCTTACAAGGACCAACGGGTCGACTCCCTCCACGAGATCGAGGCTGATACGGTACGCGAACTGCTCGTTTCCCGTTCTGACGATCCGGATCGATTCGTCAATGCACTTGGTCTCCGTTCGATCCTCGATCGGTCGCTGTCTGATCTGTCCGGGGGTGAACGACAGCGGGTTGCTATCGGGGTTACTCTCTCGAGGACGGCGGATCTCTATCTGTTCGACGAACCCTCGTCGTTTTTGGACATCAAACAGCGGTTGTCAGTGGCACGGACGATCCGCAGTCACGTACAGGAAACCGATTCCGCGGCTGTTGTCGTAGAACACGACCTTGCGACGCTCGACCTACTCTCTGATGCGATCCACGTCTTGTACGGTGAACCAGGGGGATTCGGCGTCGTTGCCCAGCGGTCGGCAGTACGGACGGGCATCAACCAGTTTTTGGAGGGAAAATTATCGGAAGAAAACGTCCAAATTCGGCGTCACTCAATCGACTTCCCGTCGGCTGGCTCTCGCGACAGCGGAAACAACGAACCGGCCCTTGTATATCCGCAGCTTGAGAAATCGTTCGCGGACTTTTCGCTCGTCGTCGAACCAGGTCAGATTCACGCCGGGGAATCGGTGGGTATCGTCGGAGAGAACGCGCTGGGTAAAACGACGTTCGTGAAAATGCTCGCTGGGAGTGTAACTCCCGATAGTGGCCGGGTTCCGGAAGATGTCCTCGTATCGTACAAACCTCAGTATATCACGCCGGATAGCGACGTTGCAGTCCGTGAACGCTTTGCATCAGTCACCGATATTCACGCCCAATCATTCAAAACACGAATTCAGAATCCATTCGACCTCGAATCGTTGTATACTCGCTCACTTGACTCGCTTTCGGGCGGGGAGTTACAGCGTGTCGGGATTGCACTATGTCTCGCTCGTGATGCAGATCTCTATCTCTTGGACGAACCCTCAGCGTTCCTCGATGTGGACCGTCGAGTGGTACTCGCTGATCGGATTCACCAATTCAGCAAACGAACGAATCGACCCGTGCTCGTCGTGGATCACGACCTCTTCGTCATCGATCGAGTTGCCGATCGGTTGATCGTTTTCGAGGGTGATCCGAGCCAGAGTGGCTATGCAGAATCTCCGCAATCAATGCGGGACGGCATGAACGCGTTTCTATCTGCCCTCGAAATCACGTTTCGCCGGGACGGACGAACCGGCAGGCCTCGAGTGAATAAGCCGGGCAGTCAACTCGACCGACAACAAAAATCGAGCGGCGAATACTTTTATCAGGACTGATTATCCACTCGAATGGGAGCGGCCGTCAGAATTGGAGGTGCCCTGCTGGCACTCTTCTCATATACGCAATCCCGCGAACACATTTGTATGGATCTCTGATTGGTGATATTCGGACAACGCGAGCATCATCGGCAGAATGATTATCCCACTACAACACGAATCAGAGAATATGGGGGCCGACACCGATGACGACAGAATCCACGAATTTGATTGCCGTGAAACTACTGGAAATCCCTTCGATGAGATACTGACAGCGCTTGACGTTCTTCCCGATGATGAAATGCTTGTACTAATCGCCGACCACGAACCGGAACCACTCTATCCCGTCCTTGAAGAACATGGATACACTCATGAAACATCTCAAGCAACAGACGACGAGTGGCGAGTGACGGTTACTGAAAGGTGAAGAGCGATGAGTTGTGAATGACACTTCTATCACGGCTTGGTGATCCCGCGAGATGAATACCCGAGGTAACGACCCTCGGTGTACGAGATATTCACCTAACGGAGCGCCCTTTGAACTTACTAATGAAATCCACTGGTTACAATTTGACACGAGGCGTGAATAATCATGTATGTTGAATTTGATCGAGACACGTGCACCGGGATATTCAACTGCGTCCATGAATGGGAGAAATTCATCGAAGATCGTGATGCTGGCAAAGCCACACTTGTTGGAAGTGACGAGAGGGAACCAGGATTATACATTCGAGATGTTCCAGACGGAGCAGAATTTGATGCCGAGATGGCTGGTCGCGTGTGCCCCGTTGATGCAATTACCGTCTATGATGAGGAGGGCAACCAACTAGTACCCTGATGAGACAATCAAATCCGCAGTATTTCGACTCCTGTGCCTTGTTGAATCCGGTATAGCAGTCTCTGTTTAATGGATCGTTCGAGGTTGTAGACCGCGGCAGTGAGCACTAGTTCACGAATATTCGCGGTACCAAGCGCGTAGCGTGACAGCGGACCCGTATCGACGTTTGATGGTCGAGAAGGCACTCCGTCCATTCAGCGCAGCCCGTAGAGCTCGCTGTCCAACCGTACGTTGTGTGCGTGATCGTCGTGATCGAACAAACGATGAGGAATCAGCGTCCGAACGCGATTAGCGCGGAGTGCGGCCTGTAGCGACTAAGAATGCTTCTGTTCCAATATAGTTCCCTTGGAACGGAGTGTTGTGGTTATCTGATATCCCACCCGATTCCGGCCGGTTTGGCCGGTGGCTCCAGCGGACTCGAGGGATAGGATTTGTCGTCTCGGTAGGTGTGATACGCAGGTGGTGCAAGGTCGTTTGGACTGTTTGGATAGAACAGCGAGGCGAGCGCCTGTGAGTGCGCTCGGCCAGCGTCGAGTTCGAACATTCCACCTCCATAGAGTTCGACATCGTGTTGCAAGCCATATTCGAGAATACGACAGAGTGATTCGAGCGTCCCAGACCGACACGGCTTGATGTTGAGAGCAGCTGGTACCCAAGGTAGTTCCTGGGTGCTTTCGACACCCGTTATCGGGGCGTCCCAGGAGATTCGGTCAGCATATTCGTCGAGCACAGGTCGTGTCGTATCCGTGACGGCCGGGTCTTCGATGAGTGCATCCGGGAACGTCTCGAACAACTGCCGGTAGAGGTCCGGATCAGTGGGAGCCCCGACATCCGAACCGTACTGTGCTTTCAAATCCAGAATTCGAACCGCACCAGTATCCGAGAGGGCCGAGAGTAACTCGTCGCTCGGCGTGTCGGGGACATCGGTCTTGAATTCGATATCCGAATCCGCGTCGAGGAACCGGTTTACGGGGCGGATGTGTGGTGGATCCCCGAGCTGTAGACTGACGACGAATGCCATCGGTTCGTACGTACGGTCAAGTACCGATGCCAGCGTTTGCCCCGACTGTTTGAGTGCCAGATCGAGAACTGCACTCTCGATCGCCCAACGCAAATACTCGGGAGCGTCTCTGGACGCAGTCTGTGTCAAGAGATTCGAATCGGCATCGAGAGCGTCCGAAAACGTTCCGACCGTCCAGTCACCGGTCGGGAGCGCTAGTCCGTCCTCGCGAAGTCGATTGTGCGCCTCCCTGGAGCGGGTCACGTCTTCTCCGAATCCAGTTACGCCTTCGCCGCGAACACGAATGATTGTTCGTTCGAACGTCCGGTGTTCCGTCTCGATACGCTTTTCCTCGAACGAAACCGCTTCAACCGTGACCGGTACCGATTTGATATCTCTATAGAAGTCGGGGAGGCCACTGTGTATCGCGTCCTCCCAATCCCCTCCGGGTTTGTGGTCCAACGGTATGGAACGGCTCAGCACGTACTTATTGAGTTACTCTACAACTCAGGGATGCGGATCGGTGAGATTCGTTCACTCGATATTCACGACCTGATTTCCGAAACGAACGAGTTACTCATCCGGCACCGGCCGGAGGAAGGAACGCGGCTCAAAAACGGGGAAGATGATGACGGAACACCAGGCGATGGCGAGAGAAATATTTCACTGAAGGCTGCAGTTGTTGAGGCTTTGGAACAGTACATCGGAACTCTCCGGACGGAGGTAACGGACGAATTTAGTCGGGAACCACTGTTCACCACGGTTTATGGCCGTGCTTCTCGATCGACTCTTCGAAGATGGGTATACGAAGCCACGAGTTGTCGATGGGCGGACGAAGATGAAACAGAGGTCACGTGCGATGGAACCTGTGACCCCGATTCTGCTGTCTGCCCATATTCGTACTACCCCCATGCGATTCGTCGGGGTGCGATCGTCAATCACCTTAGTGGGGATTTGCCATACGGAAAGGCGAGTGAGCGGTTCGACGTTTCAATCCCGATCCTTAAACGGCACTACGATCCGCGTCTGAAGGAAACGCGGAAACAGGACCGGGAGGACGCGGTCAGAAATGCATGGTCCGAATTTTAAACATGGGTGTGGACGATTTCACTTAACAGTGGTGAATCCATGAATAGTCAACACACGACAGAACGACAGCAGCCCTTGCGACGTAGTTTGCAGCGAAGTTATGCGTCTTCACATACGCACTTATCGATGCAGGCGCTCAATTTTCGGGCATCCATCTGGATTAAATAGGTTATCATTGAACAGTTACCACACTTGGTTTGTATCGGTAAGTGCAGGTGAAGGCGTTATCGCTGCGGTCGGGCTGTAAGCGCAGCACCCGCGAGCGACCATTGGGAGCAAGCGGCCTTTTTCATCGAGGTTTTTGTGCTGAGCGATTCTGCGCTTTGTGCGGAATCCAGAGGCGGAAAAAGTTCGGTCCACTGCTTCTATCAGCGGCTGATGATTTTAACAGGGATATCAAATCTGAGGACGTATCTGTCTCGGAACCGTGGTAACCGACATAGTGGGTTCCTTGTAAATAGGGCTAAATGGTAAATTCACGCACCTCATTTGATCTTCCATGTCACCGGAGTCAGACGAGGTTCGCGTATGGCTTGTCGAACGTGGATACAACAACCGTGATCTAATCATTCTCAAGTATGCGACTCCTGATGGGAATCAGGTCTTCCGGAGAGAGGTCGCGTCACAAGCCTTGGAGACGGTGACTGCCGCAAAGGAGGTCTCCCCTGACAACCTCGGAACCGTCAATGAGACGGACATCCAAGAGCGGTACGCTGCCGAAGCCGAACGGATGGCAGAGAAACACGACCCCAATGAGCCGGTTTAGTCTCTGACAAGAGAGGAAGTTACGTTTATACGCTGTTGAATAACGTAATACCTTATCTGTTCTCGTCGGTATCCAAATAATTCCGCCTCCTTATTGGTCGTATCCGTTCCGCCATCCGAGCATGGCTGCAGTTAGTGGACTAGATTCTGGTCCATGAGACAGAACTTAGAGAAGCTATTTAGGAACACCAGTGTCATCTACAGCCCCAACATTCCCGGGCCGGTGTCCGAGAAGGTATTCTTCACCAAATTGTGTGAGCCGATATTTTCCTCGTTCCACCCTCTCTACGAGCCTGTGGTTCTCTAACTTGATCAGACGACGATTCACCTCTTTTTTGCTGTAACCAGTGTTAAACGCGATAATTGATGGAGACAAAACCAAATCAGTATTATAGACATCCGTTCTAGTTTAGCGACTGGCTGAAACGGAGATCACGCCGAAATTGCGTCGAGTCTGACCGC
>NZ_JAQIVI010000222.1 GCF_028618695.1 Natrinema soli
AGCTCTGGGTTGTCTCCCTCACGGTACACAGGCTTACCCCGTGCACCGGACTCCCTGCGTCAAACGGCGTTTGTAGGTTCGGAGTTGGACAGGGGGGCGCACTCCTCTCGGAGTGCGATCCCCCAATCCGTCGCTCTACCCCACAAACTACCTCGGCAGAGGTCATGCTTCGACATGTTTCGGTTGGAACCAGCTGTTTCCGGACTCGATGGGCCTTTCACCCCTAGACGTAAGTCACGAGAGGGTATTGTAGGACACCAACTCTAACAGACTTCCACGTGCCTTTCGGCACGCTTCATCTTGCTCACGCCTAGATCGTCCGGTTTCGGGTCGTGCCCGTTTGACTCCCCGCGCTTGAACACGGTGACCCTGGTGCAAAGCACTGCGGTCGTATCGGTTTCCCTACGCCTTCCTTGATAATCAAGTTAGACTCGTCAAACAGGCACACTCTCTGGTTCGTTTTTCAAAACGTACGACGGAACTCCGGCTTCCGCTGTCGCTTACTACAGATTCGCATCTGATTCATTGGACAGCGGACCTTGTGAGCCCCGTCGCTCTATCGCCAACTGATTTCACGCCCTATTGCACCTCCCTTCGTGGGGTGCTTTTCAGCGTTCGTTCACACTACTTGTTCGCTATCGGTCTTGAGGAGTGTTTAGTCTTCGCGGTCGATGCCCGCGATATTCACGAGGGATATCCAACCCCCGATACTCTGGAGCTGACTCGTTCCTTACTTGTCGACGGTACGGGACTGTCACCCTGTCTCGTGCTCTATTCCAAGAGACTTCGCGTCGCCGTTCGGGAAGTGATCGTCAGTCCGAACACCACATTGCCCGTGAGGGCTTCGGTTTGGACTGTGTCGCGTTTATTCGCCATTACTAACGACATCGCGTTTGCTTTCTGTTCCTGTCGATACTAAGATGTTTCAATTCTCGACGTTCCCCATTGCGCGAAGCAATTGCGGTGGGGATTCCCATTCGGAGATCCCAAGTTCTTCGCCTCCGTGCGGCTCCCTTGGGCTTATCGCAGCTTGGCACGTCCTTCTTCAGCTCTCAAGCCGAGCGATCCACCAGCTGGCACAGTAGCCACGTTCATCGGATCTGAATTGCAACCTGCAGTTGTAATTCAAGAGTGACCCGGGAACGGGTCCAGTGGACGCCTGGACTACACGTACACACGGTCTCATCTGCACGCCGTAGACGCGGCATGCATTAACCCTTCCCACCCGCGTTTACACGGGATGGTGCATCGGTTCTGTCGTACTCAATCATCGCGCCGTCTCCCACTTAAGGGGCACGATTCGATGACCAGTACGAGTCATGGACCCACAGGGATTCGAACCCTGGGCATCCTCCTTGCAAAGGAGGCACTCTACCACTGAGCTATGGGCCCACGCCCGTCTCACTAGTGAGACGGGCACGGGAGTTGGGTGCGAGCCTTGGTAGTTCTAAGGTGCCCGATCGGCCAAACGGTGGTCGATCGAACGTGGAACCGCATTGCGATCAAAGATCGCAATTCGTAATCCGCTAAGGTGGGCCAGGCACGACGGCCTGATCCCGGTCTGTGGAGGTGATCCAGCCGCAGATTCCCCTACGGCTACCTTGTTACGACTTAAGCCCC
>NZ_JAQIVI010000223.1 GCF_028618695.1 Natrinema soli
ACCACCAGCGGACGATCAAGGGCGCGATCCGGAAACTCGAGGGCATGAGCCACGAGGAGCGGGAAGCCTTCGCTCGCGAGATCGAAGCGCCCGCGGAGCTGGTCCACGAGACCGCCGAGATGGGGCGGCTGCCGGTCGTCAACTTCGCGGCGGGCGGGATCGCGACCCCCGCGGACGCGGCGCTCATGATGCACCACGAGTGCGACGGCATCTTCGTCGGTAGCGGCATCTTCGGCGCGGAGAATCCGCCCGAAATGGCCGACGCGATCGTCCAGGCGACGAACAACTGGGACGAGCCCGAGACGCTCGCCGAGATCTCGAAGCACCTCGGAAAGGGGATGAAAGGCGACGCGAACGTCGACCTTCCCGAGGAAGAGAAAATGCAGGGCCGGGGCGTCTAACGGGGCAGCGAGAGCCGGGTAGTAGGTGACGGTCGCCTCTGCAACTGAACGCACTATTTTTCGACGCGTCCGCAATTGTCACAGCCATCTGCGCTCTCTAATCTACGCTCTATATGCAGGATTCGTCATCGCCAGAAAAACGAGGTACGTCACCAGCGAACCGAACGCGAACGAGAGGACGATCGAGGGGGCGACTCGAGCACCCACAACAACGCCTGCGAGTGCGACGACGAGCGTTACGCCCTGAACGACGGGGCGCTCCCAGTATCGGCGGATGACGTCGGGATCTCGAGCGGCGATTCGCTCAAACGCGAGCGTGGCGATGGCCCCGACTGCGAGAAACGGCACCGAGAACACCGCGTCGACCAGTAGGGATGCGACGGCAGCCGCGACGAGAACGACGAGCGTCAGCAGCGCGTCGGCTCGAGCGCCCATCTACGAGTCGTCCCGGTACAGCGTCGCCCCCTCGCTGATCGCGGTCTGATAGGCCCGACTCTCGACGCCGGCCGCGTCGAAGGCGTCGACCATCGCCGACGCGATCGCGCGCCGATCCCCGCGGTGACAGACCGCCAGAATCCCGGGGCCGGCACCGCTGACCGTTACGCCGGTCGCACCCGCCTCGAGGGCAGCCTCGCGAACGGCCTCGTAGCCCGTGATGAGCTTGGTCCGTTCGGGCGTGACGATATCGTCGTTCATCCCTCGGCCGACGAGCTCGGGGTCGTCTCGCGTCATGCCGACGGTCAGCGTCGCCGCGTTGCCAACCGTGGTGACCACCTCGTCCATAGTGGCCGACTCGGGGACGACGCCGCGCGCGTCTCGCGTCGAGACTGATATTTCGGGGAGACAGGCGACGACGGGGACGGCGGCGTCGAGCCGCGCGACGCCGTCGTCGGTGACGACGGTGAAGCCGCCGAGCAGGGAGGGCGCGACGTTGTCAGCGTGTGCTTCGCCGGAGACGACCGCCTCGCCCTTGGCGGCGACGCTGACGAGGTC
>NZ_JAQIVI010000224.1:0-288 GCF_028618695.1 Natrinema soli
TCGGGCGACGTCGAGGACACGTTCGAGTCCGGCGTCGTCGAACCGGCCCACGCCAAGGAACAGGCCGTCACCTCCGCCGCCGAAGCGGCCAACCTCGTGCTCAAAATCGACGACATCATCTCCGCCGGCGATCTGTCGACCGACAAGGGCGACGACGAGGCCGGCGGCCCCGGTGGTGCCCCCGGCGGCATGGGCGGTATGGGCGGCGGCATGGGCGGCATGATGTGAGACTAAATTTTGCTCTGCGGGCGCGGCTTCGCCGCTCCCTCGGCAAAATTTAGTATAAAA
>NZ_JAQIVI010000224.1:402-2082 GCF_028618695.1 Natrinema soli
GGCGGTGGCATGGGCGGCATGATGTGAGACTAAATTTTGCTCTGCGGGCGCGGCTTCGCCGCGCCCTCGGCAAAATTTAGTATAAAAGCACTCCTCCTTCCGTTCCGACCCGCTGCGCGGGTCTTCACATCAGTCGTCGGCCCGCTCGCTCACCCTTCGGGTTCGCTCGCGGTGGGTTAGTGTGATGCCACCGCTATTCGACGACGCCTTCACTCGAAAAAGACCGTCAGATTACTCGTTCTCGTCGACCTCGAGATCGAACTGTTCGTTCTCGCTCACGGCGTTGAGGACGACGCTGGTGTTCGAGGCCTTGATGTCGGGGTCGGTCAGCAGCTGTTTGATCTGGTCGTTCATGCCGTCGGTGTCTTCGAACTTGCCGATGGCGATCACGTCGTAGTCGCCGGTGACCTCGTAGACGCTGGTCATCTGGCGGTGGTCGCGTAGCGTTTCCGTGACGTCGGGCAGCGCGTTCCCCTCGACCTGCAACTGGATGACGGCGGTCACGTCGAACCCGGCCGCGCCGTAATCGACGCGGGGGGTGTAGCCCCGGATGACGCCCTCGTCCTCCAGCGTGGAAAGGTGATTCGAGACGGTCGTCACCGAGACGTCGAGTTCTTCGGCGAGGCTTCGCAGGCTCGCTCGGCCGTCGCCGAGGAGTGAATTCACTAGTTTTGCGTCGAGATTTTCGTACGTCATCACATCTACCCACTCAGTGAGCCCTTTAGAACTTTACGAATATACAGTTTGACCAGGGAGAGCGAAGATTTGCTTGGAACAGCAGTGTTTTAATAAGCGGGTTCCGAGGATACGACCACGAGAACAATGACAAGCGGAAACCTCACTGACGCCGAACAGGCGGTGCTGGACGAGATCGAGGAGCAAGACGTTGACTTCCTCCGACTGCAGTTTACCGACATTCTGGGAACTGTCAAGAACGTCTCTGTGCCGGCCCGACAGGCCGAGAAGGCGTTCGCCGAAGGAATCTACTTCGACGGTTCGTCCATCGAAGGCTTCGTTCGCATTCAGGAGTCGGACATGCGGCTCAAGCCCGATCCCGACACGTTCGCGGTTCTCCCGTGGCGCCAGAAAGAGGAGAGCGCCGCCGCCCGAATGATCTGCGACGTCTACGACACCTCCACGGGCGAGCCCTTCGAGGGCGACCCGCGCCGCGTCCTCAAGAACGCGCTCGACCGCGCCGACGAGATGGGCTATACGGTCAACGCCGCGCCCGAACCCGAGTTCTTCCTCTTCCAGGAGGACGAGGAGGGCCGTGCGACCACCGAGACCAACGACGCCGGCGGCTACTTCGACCTCGCGCCGAAAGACCTCGCGAGCGACGTTCGCCGCGACATCATCTACGGCCTCGAGAGCATGGGCTTCGAGGTCGAGGCGAGCCACCACGAGGTCGCCGAGGGCCAACACGAGATCAACTTCACCTACGACGACGCCCTGACGACGGCGGACAACGTCGGCACCTTCCGCACCGTCGTCCGTGCGATCGCCGCACAGCACGACCTCCACGCGACGTTCATGCCCAAGCCGATTCCGCGAATCAACGGCTCGGGCATGCACACGCACCTCTCCCTGTTCACCGAGGACGGCGAGAACGCGTTCCACGACGACGACGACGAGTTCAACCTGAGCGACGAGGCCCACGCGTTTACCGCCGGCATCCTCGAG
>NZ_JAQIVI010000225.1 GCF_028618695.1 Natrinema soli
CCGGTCGCCTCGTCGACGACGGCGCTCGCGCCCGTCCCCTCGAGGGCGTCGACGAGGCTCGCGGCGAGTTCCTGTGCACGCTCGTTGTCGCGTTGGGCGACGATTCCGACGTCGACGTCCATCGTCGGCGGCTAGCCCCCCCGTCGTCAAAAAGCCACGCTTGTCCCGTCGACGGCAACAAGTTTAATCGGAATGGAATGACTCCGGACACGTGAACGCCCGCGACGACCACGTCGCAGTGTCCAGTATGGCAGCTGTCTACTCGAGTACCCCCGTCGCGTCGCCGTCGATCCCATCGAGATGGTCAACAGTCTGGCGTCGATCCGCAGCGAACTCCCCGTGCTCGTCGAGGAGTTCGGCGCCTCGCGGCTCGTTCTGGATTCGGTCTCCTTACTCGAGATGATGTACGAGGATCGGGCGAAACGCCGCAACGAAATCTACGACTTCGCCCGGAGCTTGAAGAGGGCGGGGGTCACCGCGTTGGTGACCAGCGAGGCGTCCTCGGAGACCGCCTACGCCTCGCGGTACGGGATCGTCGAGTATCTCACGGACGCCGTCTTCGTCCTGCAGTACATCCGACCGGACGACTTCCGCGAGACGCGGCTGGCGATCGAGATCCAGAAGATCCGCGATGCGAATCACTCCCGGGAGAAGAAGCCGTACGAGATCACGAGCGAGGGGATATCGGTCTATCAGCAGGCGAACCTGTTCTAACGGTCGATTCGGTGCCGGTTTCTCGCAGTGCTATCAGTGACCCGTTACAGCGGCGGTCGAGCCGGTAACAGCGAATTAGAACGCCGTTCGCTGCCCATACTTTTGCGGGCACAACCGCCATATTGGCGCATGGCGCAACGGACGACCGCCGACGAAACACTGCCGCGAGAGGAACTCGCCGCGTACTTCACGGACCTCGCAGCGGAGTTTGAGCGGGGTGACGAGGAAGTCACCGTCCCCGTCGGGAACAAGAACGTGTCGCTCGACCCACCACATAACATCGACCTCTCGGTCGAAGTGGTCGAGCGCTCGTCGATGCTCCGAGGGAATCGTGAGACGATCGAGATCGAACTCAGTTGGAAACCCTAATTATGGCTGCCGCGGACTCAATCCTGATCTTCGTGCTGAGCTTGCTCGTGGGAACGATCGGTATCCTCGCGGGCGCACGGCTGGTGTTAGACCGGGACGCGAGCTTCGTGAACGCGGCGGTGACGGCGCTGATCGGCGCGGTCGCGTGGGCCGTCACGAGCTTCTTCGTCGGCTGGATTCCCCTCCTGGGTATCCTGTTGATGTTGATCGTCTGGGTCGGCGTCATCAACTGGCGCTACCCCGGCGGCTGGGGCTCCGCCGTCGCGATCGGCTTCGTCGCCTGGATCGTCGCGGTCGGAATCGTCTACCTGTTCGCGGTGGTCGGTTTCGTCACTCCCGACGTGCTCGGTATCCCCGGCGTCTAGCCCGATCGTTCCCGCCATCGAGGAGGGAGGAAAACCCCTTTTCCCGTCCGCGCCAGAAGGTAGTGCAGAGATCGATGTACGAGACGATTCTGTTCCCCACCGACGGCAGCGACCACGCGGCGACCGTTGCGGCGCACGCGATCGACGTCGCGGCCACGAGAAACGCGACCCTACACGTCCTCTCGGTCGTCGACGGCCGCGTCTTTCTCGTCCTCGACGACGAGCGCGTCGAGCACGTGCGCCGCGACCTCGAGGCGACCGCTCGGGACGCTATCGACGACGCCGTGGCGCGGGCCGCCGAGCACGACGTCGAGACGGCAACGGCGGTCGATACGGGCAATCCAGCGGAGTGCATCGTTGACTACGCCGCAGCGACCGACGTCGACCTCATCGTCATGGGAACCAGCGGCGACGAGTACGAACGCAACGTCGTCGGTAGCGTCTCACAGCGCGTCGTCCGCGAGGCTCCCGCACCGGTCACTACCGTCGGTCCCAACGCTGACAACTGATCCGAACGCGGCGAGACGCGCCCCGTCGCCGGCCCGATTGCTGACGGTTCGACGACGTCGATCGTGTGCCGGAAGCACATTGAATCCGTTACACACGGCTTGATATTGAATACCTAACATACGGTTTGATGTGAATCCCGTCACTAGTATCGGGGGACATGCGCCGATCGCTCGTGATCGCGGTTGTGTTACTCGCCCTCGCGTTCGTGCTCGTCGGTGGCCCTTCGATGTTGCTGTCGCTGTCGACCAGCCAAATCGGCTCCGAGGAACCGGCCGACCGAAAGCCGACCCCCGATGTCGTCTCGTTCGATGACTCCGAGAGCGGGTTCTGGGAGTATCTCAGTCCGCGGGAGGGGTTCCAGAAGCGCAGTCCGGTCAACGTGATCGTTCGCGGAGACGTCGACGACATCGAACAGATACTGACCGAAGCGGGCGGCGGTGACTGGTCGGAAATCAACGAGTCGGAGGAGGAGGCGTTACCGGATACGTACTCGCTGACCGGCGGAAACGCCTCCGACAACGAGAGCGAAAACGTCTCCAACAACGCGACGCGACCGACGACCGAGACGATACCCAACGAATCGGTCAACAACACGACGAACGAGTCGGTCAACAACACGACTGACAACGAATCACGGGGTCGCATCCCCTCTCTCAACTGGGGCAAGGCAGATGGCGGTGTCCGCTATGCCTACGTCGATCCAGGCCCGAACGAGAGCGGTTACTGGACGACCGAGACGCTCCAACTCGAGGACGGTGATTACTACGGTCAGCGCAATCACATCCGGCTCTACGAGAGCCCCAACGAGGACGACGACTGGGTCGCCATGCAGACCCACTCGGAACACTTCGACTGGTTCACGCTGCGACACCGCGTTCACGGTTCCCAGTCCGCCCAGCGAAAAGTCGAGTCCGGCTTCATGGCGCACCCGCAAATAGATGCTCAGGAGGACGTCAGCCGCATCTACCTCGACAACGGCAACTCCTCCGATGCAGACGGCTGGGCAACCCTCGTCGAACTCGCCGGATTACTCGTTATTCCCACGCTGGTCGGCATACGGTCCGGCAGGCGCGACGCCGACGCTGCGAGCGACGCCGGCCGGTCCGCCGAACGGGT
>NZ_JAQIVI010000226.1 GCF_028618695.1 Natrinema soli
CGAGCCGGCCGACCTGCGAGGCCGCGAGCGAGATCGGATCGGAACTGACCACGAGCGTGCCGTCGCCGTCTGGCCAATCGATCGCCGCCGCATCCTCGCCGTCAGCGGGCCCCTGCAGTACGGTCTCGTCGGAGTCGGCCGCCCCCGTCCATTCGAAGACGTGCGCGAGCAGGTCGTCCGGACTCACCTTGCCGGGCATACCACGAACTGGGACGATGCACCGTTTGTAGCTGTCGAAGGATTCGTTCGCGACGGTTGGGTATACGACGGACTTACTTACCAGAACACCCCGAAAGCCCCGACGCCGCTTTCATTCCCACCCGAACGTGGTTTGATGGGCGCTATCGAATGCCACACACGTCCACGCAGAAACCAATTCGACCTCGATCCCCTCAGTTCTCGGGCGCGACCGCTTCCATCGTCTGCCGAACCTGGTCCTCGCTCGCGCCGCGCGGGAAGCTGACCGCGATGGCGTCGAGACCGTCGACCGCCTCGTAGGCCTCGAGTTTCTCGCGAGCGGTCTCGGGATCGCCGGCGGCGCAGAGGTCGTCGACGATGTTCTCCTCGACTAGCTCGAGGGCGCGCTCGCGGTCGCCGTCCTGCCAGGCGTCGTGGATGTCGGTGGCCTCGTCGTAGCCCTGGCGCTCGAGGGCGTCGCGGTAGAACGTGCCCATCCCGCCGACGTAGAAGCCGATGTGCTGGCGGGTGAGCGCGCGGGCTTCGTCGGGGTCGTCCAGCGCGCAGCAGGTCA
>NZ_JAQIVI010000227.1 GCF_028618695.1 Natrinema soli
CGCCCACGAGCGCACCGGGGAGGCCGAGTCGCTCGAGGCCGATCACGAGGATCACGCGAGCATCTGGCCGTTCGGCATCGGGGTCGGCATGTTCGTCACGTTCCTCGGGCTGTCGGGACTGACGCCCTACGTCGCCGACTTCGCGACCGCGCGCGGCGCGGAACTCGCCGGGAACACCGCCGGATCGGAGAACGTTCTCTATCCCGCGCTCTCGCTCGTCGGCGTCGGCATCCTGGGGGTCGCGCTGTTCCAGTACGGTCGCGAGGAATTCAACGCACCCGAGATGGCCATCGCCGAACGGTGGCCGTTCGAGGGAGTCGGCACGACGAAGACCGGCGTCTGGTTCTTCCTGGCCTCGGACGTCGTCGTCTTCGGTGCCGTCATCGGGGCGTACGTGTTTATGCGGATCCACGGCGGCTGGGGCACCTTCGAGACCGTGCCACCCTCGGCGACCATCGGGCTGATCAACACCTACGTCCTGCTCACCTCGAGTTTCACGGTCGTCATCGCGCTGGTGATGGCCGAACGCGGGAACAAGCGCGGGCTGCTGGCGTCGATGGGGGTCACGCTGCTACTCGGACTCACGTTCCTCGCCATCAAGAGCTACGAGTGGGGTCAGGAGTTCGCTCACGGCATCTACTGGTTCACCGAACTCCAGTACTCGATGTACTTCGTGACGACCGGCCTCCACGCGCTGCACGTCATCCTCGGCCTGCTCATCGCGGGCTTCATGATCTACCGGATCGTGAGCGTCGATGCCTACCTCGAGGACGATCGGCCGGTCGAGTACTTCGGGCTCTACTGGCACTTCGTCGACATCGTCTGGGTGATTCTCTTCCCGCTGTTCTACCTGATGTAGCGCGGTCGGTCGCCGCTTTTTCCGCACGCGTCGGTCGCCCGAACCGTCCCGCTCCCGCTGGGAATCAGCCGGATACAAGGAGCCCGCCGCCGAACGGCGGATCATGCAACTCTCGAGCGTCGCCGAACGACTCGACGCGGAACTGGGAACCGCCGACTACGCCGACGTCGACGCCAGCGCGAACGGCCTGCAGATCGGCCCCGAGGAGGCCGAGATCGAGCGCGTCGCGTTCGCCGTCGACGGCGTCC
>NZ_JAQIVI010000228.1 GCF_028618695.1 Natrinema soli
CGGCCGTCGCGACCGACGACGAACGTTTCGCCGGGGTCACCGGCGGCCTGACCGACGGCGAGCGCGAGCGAGGGCGAGACGTCCTCGACCGGGCCGCGAATTCCTGCAGTCCCGAAGAGTGTCATGTGCGGCCGTTCCGCGAGGAGCTACTTAGCTTGTTTTGGTTCGACGACTCGAGGCGAGAGCAGTCGGCGAGTCGGGCGTCACGTCGGCGTTCGCGACTCGCGATACGGTCGATCGTTCAGTCAGCCGCCGCATCGATTAGCTTCTCCGCTTCGGCCCGAAGTTCGGCGGTCATGTGAAGCCCGTGCTCGTCGACGCGACGCACAACCGTTTTCGCTTCGTCTTCGGAGAGCCCCGCGCCGTCCGCACTGACGATCACGCCGATCGTTCCGGTTACCGTTGCTCCGAGTCCGTCGGCGACCGTTCGCAGTCGACGATCATCAGAAACGATCGCTACGCGGTCGTCGGCCTCGAGATGAGCGAGTACTGCCGCGATAATACGGACGTCCCCGTTCACAGCGGACTCGCCGAGGACGTCTTTCGCTCTCTCGTCGTCTAGTTCGATGTCCGGGGTCCTCGTCCCGATCGAATCTCGTTCACACAACCGCTCGAGGTTCGTCTCGGCGGGCTCGGTCGTCACTTCGTCTCGAATCGACGGCAAGACGACGGGCGTTCCGTCGAACGACTCCAGCAGTGCCAGTTCACCGATCGTGCCGAGCGCGATGAGTGTCGTCGCATCCACGTAGATACGCGTCATAGCTCCCGAGCAGTCTCAGCGTCGGCGGCGAGATCGTCGGGGGAAAGCTGCGTCGTCAGATTATGTTCGCGGGCGATCTCGAGCCAGTCGGCGACGCTCACGCCGGCGACCCGCGCGGCCTGATTAGCCGAAATCTCGCCGGATTGGTACTGCTGGACGGCGAGTCGGACGCGGAGATCCGACAGCCCTTCGCGGAGCGCCTTTCGAATCACCGTACTCTTGTCCTCGCCGAGTAACTCCGACACTTCCTCGAGAGCGGCTTCGTCCTCGTCCGGGATACGAGCGCTGATCGACGACATTGTATACGTTGTAGTACACCGTGATACAAGTGCGTTTCGACCACCGTCTCTTCTCGTCGAGTTGCTGGACACGCCGTCACGATAGTAATCACTGAAAACGAATTACACACTGATCGCAACGCCATCGCGCAATCAGGTGTGCGTTGCCTTTCAGTGGGTACTATAGCGTCGCCGTCTGTCCACCGTGAACCGCTCGAGGTCCGCGTGGTTCGGGACGCCTCGCGTCTCGTCATCAAGCGAAACGCTTCGAGTTTCGAACGATCCCGAGGCGCTCGCAGTACTCATCTGTAGAAAACGCTGGTTCGAACCGAGAAAAAACGCTACTCCGCGGGCAGGTCGTCGATCAGCACGACGGCCTCGCCGTCGATCACGGTCGCGTCGTCGTCCTCGTTGCGGACGACCGTCTCGAGGCGGTACTGCTCGTTCCCCAGGTTCTCGACGATCTCGACGCGGGCAGACACCCGGTCGCCGACGCCGACGGGACCGCTGAACTCGAGGTCCTGTGAGAGGTAGATGGTGAGTCCGGGGAGTCGAGCGAGTGCGGCACTGATGAGTCCGGAGACGAGCGTGCCGTGGACGATGCGCTCGCTGAAGCGGGTGTCCGCGGCGAACTCGTCGTCGAGGTGGAGGCGGTTCGTGTCGCCGCTGACCGCGGCGAACGCGCGAACGTCCGCGTCGGTGAGCGCCTTCTCGAACGTGACGGTGTCGCCGACGCTGATGTGCTCGGGATCGTCGACGGTGCGATCGAACTGCCAGTCGAGATCAGAGTACTCGACCGACGGGACCGGCGGGGCGACTCTATTTGCCTCCGGGTCGTCCTCGCCGTCGGCGGATGGGAGCATCGCGGAGACGGCGGCACGGTTCGCCGCAGTCGCGGTTCGAAGAAATCCTCGCGTCATCGCCGACCACGCGTTCGTCATGGCAGCGAGGTTGTCTTCGCCAGCGTTCTGGTGGGACATACGGGCGGCTAAGTGTGGCGTATATATGACTTCTTTGGCTGTTTCAATACCGTTTTACCGCTCCAAATTCGGAGTAAAATCTTGTTAGTGGCGTTCTTCCGACCGATTTCGGCTTTCGAGTTGGATTGGGACGGTCAGATTTCGATCGCGGCCGTCGCTCGTCCGGGTCAGTGATCGGCGGGCCGTCCCAACTAAAACCACTCTCTGCCATTAGATGGTATCTAGTGGAAAACCTTATGCTGTCCGCGATCCAACGTACTGTCGATGACGGACGACTCCGACCGATCGCTCTGGTTCCCGCCCGCGATGTTTACGGAGGGAATGCAGGAGATGCAGGAAGCCGGCGAGCAGGTCGCCGAATCCCAGCAGGAGATGATGAAACAGTTGCTACAGGCCACGTCGGCGAACCCGCTCGAGAACGCCTCGGCGTTCGGTCCCATGAACATGGGTACGGCGACGTTCAAGGCCCGCGTCCAGAGCGGCGGTCGGATCAGCATTCCCGGCCCCGAACGGGAAGCCCTCGACATCGAAGAGGGCGATATCGTCCAGACGATCGTCGTTCCCGTCAAACGCGACAGAGAGGATCAATCATGACACAGAACCCATTCACCGCAGTCCTCGACGCACAGCGCACCGCAATCGAACAGAGCCAGTCCCTCACCCACGACGCCCTCGAGGCCCAGCAGACCTCGATCAGCGCCTTCGCCGACGCCGTCGAGACCTCGAGTTCGCTCGCCGAGTCCAACGCCGAGCTGACCAAGAGCGCGATCCACGCCTACTTCGACGCCCTCGAGGCGTCGCTGCCCGAGGAGGCCGCCGACTTCGGCGAGCTCCGCGAACTCGTCGATGACGGCTTCGACTCGGCCACCGAGGCCCAGTCGCAGTCGATCGACGCCTCCCTCGAAGCGCTCGAGGAGTCCGAGGTCGCCTACGAGGAGTTCGCCGCCAGCTATGCGGAGGTCGTCGACACGTCGTTCGACGCCTATCTCGAGGCCCACGAGCAGGTCGAGGAGAACGTCGGTGCCGTCGCCGAAAACGTCGAAGAGGCCGCCGACGAGTTCGACGTCTCGGCGTAGATCCGGGCGCAGGTTTTTATCGCACAACCGTCAATTTTCACCCATGTCAGACTCACAGCCCCCGATGCAAGACTGGAACGCGTTCGCGGAACAGTGGAACGAGCAGTTCCTCGAGGCCCTCGAGGACAATATGGAAGCGCAGGCGCAGTTCGTCGAGAGCTGGTCGGAGACCGTCGGCGAGGTCAGCGACGACAGCGAACTCTCCGACGGCGTCGAGGGATACGCCCGCGCCTACGAGACGTGGATGAACGCCTCGCAGCAGATGGTCGAGCGGGCGAACGACCAGCTCGAGGGCGAGGACGTCGACGTCGAGGAGTTCCGCGACATCTGGCTCAACACGGCCAACGAGGCGTTCAAGGAGGTCATGTCGACGACCGCCTTCGCCAAGATGACCGGCGAGACCGTCGGCGACGTCCTCGAGCTGCAGGAGCAGGCCGACGAGGCCGCCCAGGAGACCCTCAACTCGCTGGGCTTCGCGACCGAAGGCGACGTCGTCGAAATCGGTGACCGGCTCGTCGA
Organism: Natrinema soli; assembly: GCF_028618695.1. The sequence continues at coordinate 3,614 of NZ_JAQIVI010000228.1, forward strand.
ACTCGAGCGCCGCCAGCACGCCGTCGAGGAGAAACTCGACCGCGTGCTCGAGCACCTGGAAGACGAGCAATGAACAACCCCTTCGCAACCGCACTGAACATGCAACGGCAGGCCTGGGAGGCGACCGCCGGCCTGGCCGAGAAGACGCGGGTCGCGCCCGAGCGCACCGAAACCGTCCAGAACATCGACGTCGGGCAGACGCCCAGCGAGGTCGTCTACGAGGAGAACAAACTCGAACTCCTCCACTACGAGCCGATGACGGAGGAACAACACGACGTTCCCATCCTCATCGTCTACGCGCTGATCAACAAGCCGTACATCCTCGATCTCCAGCCCGACCGCTCCGTGGTCCAGACGCTGCTCGAGGCCGGCTTCGACGTCTACCTGATCGACTGGGGCGAGCCCTCAAAGCTGGATCGCTCGCTGTCCATCGACGACTACGTCACCCGCTATATCGACAACTGCGTCGACGTCGTCCGCCAGCGCTCCGGGCGGGATTCGATCAACATCCTCGGCTACTGCATGGGCGGCACGAAGTCGGCCATGTACGCCTCGCTGTACCCCGAGAAAGTCGAGAACCTCGCGCTGATGGCCGCCGGCCTCTGTTTCGACGGCGACGGCGGCGTCCTCGAACTCTGGGGTGCCGAGGATTACTACGACCCCGAACGGGTCACCGATACCTTCGGCAACGTTCCCGCGGAGTTCCTCGACGTCGGTTTCGCGCTGATGGATCCTGTCGCGAACAACGTGACGAAGTACGTCCGGTTCTACGACAACATGGGCGACGAGGACTTCGTCGAGAACTTCGCTCGCATGGAGCGCTGGCTCGACGAGGGCATCGACATGGCCGGCGTCGCCTACGAGGAGTTCATCCGGGACATCTATCAGGAGAACAAGCTCTACGAGAACGAGCTCGAGCTGGGCGGCGAACGCGTCGATATCACGAATATCGACATGCCCGTCCTCCAGATCGTCGCGGAGTACGACCACCTCATTCCGCCGGAGGCGTCCAAGCCGTTCAACGACGCGGTCTCCTCGACCGACACCGAGATCCTCGAGTTCCCGACGGGCCACATCGGGATGTCCGTCTCCTCGCGGAGCCACGAGGAACTCTGGCCGGAGGTCTGTGACTGGTTCGAAGCGCGGTCGACCGACACCGACGTGGAGTCCGAACCCGAGACGCCGGACTCCGAGGACGCCGACGCAGCCCTCGCCGAGGACGTCGCCGGCGACGAATCGGGTGCAGAGGACCTCGCGGACGGCGGCACGAGCGTCGAGACGGGGTCTGACACCGACGCCGACGCCGATACCGATGCCGATACTGGTCTCGAGTCCGAGACGAGCGACCGCTCGGACGACGAGATCGTCGAGCGCGCCGAAGACGACGTTCAGGCGGAGCCCGCGGAGCCGGGCGAGATGACCGTCGACGAGGACGTCGTCGAGGAAGTCGCCGGCGAGGAGGCCGCCTCCGAGATCGAGTCCGAAACCGACGATCTCACCGATCTGACGGGCGTCGGTCGCGCGTACGCGGACGACCTCGACGCGGCCGGGATCGAGACGTTCGATCAGCTCGCGGCCGCCGACGTCGCCGAACTCGCCGCCGAAACGGGGATCTCGCCCAGCCGGATCGAGGACTGGATCGATCAGGCTCGAGAGCAGTAGCTCTCTCGGTTATGTTCCGGCCGTTTCCCCGCCACTGTTCCCCTTTTTGAGCGTTCCTGCTCGAGGTGAGCCACCGGATCGGACCGCGAAGTCAGCCGTTCGCTCGAGTCGTGTTTTCCCTCGATCGACGACCGGATCGGCAGCGAACTGCCCTCGTTGGCTCTGTTGAAACCCTTAGACCATGATCGGTTGGGTCCCTTCCGCGATAATGGATGCGTCTTTTTGCTTGAATCCATGTGAGTTTTCAGTCGATCGGATCGCTGATATATAGTGTGAGCGCATACCCGCGTCTTCAGGCGCGGGTCGAGCGGTAGGCATAGTACGTCCGGGTCACGTTGCTACGAACGGCTGGATTTCCCACGCTATTCGGTAGTTTTAGATGGTCACTCACAATAGTGTGTAGTACGAATGAAGACCACACGGCACGCAACCTACAACCTCAACTACCACATAGTGTGGTTGCCGAAATACCCCCATTCGGTACTAGTTAACGAGGCCGAAGACCGTGTGCGCCGAATCCTCCACGAAATCGCCGACGAGAAAGGGCTGGAGATTATCGACCTCACCGTCCAATCCGACCACGTTCACCTGTTCGTGAGTAGCCCCCCGAAGCGCGCGCCGTCACTTCTCGCCAACTGGTTCAAAGGAATCAGTTCGCGGAAGTACAACCACCGCCACGCCGACCACGACGGCGAGAAAATCAAATGGGCGCGAGGCTATTACGCGGGAACGGCAGGGCATGTCTCAAGCGAAACGGTCCAAGACTACATCCAGAGACACGATGAGGGAGACACGTGACTGAACTCACCGAGACGCTGGAACTCAAGCTTGTGGAACCAAATGCCCACAAGCACCGGAAACTCTGTGAGACAAAACAGGTGTACCAAAACGCTCTTCAAGCCGCTTTCAACGCGAATTGTGCCACTCAGACCGAAGCGAACAACGTGGTGGTTAACTACAATCTTTCAGGATACGCGAAGAACGCGCTCAAGAAGTACGTCCCGCAGCTCTGTGGCGGAAGCTACGACGCGAATGAGCTTCACGACGACCACCCTGTCCGGTTCACGAACGAAGGCCCGAAACTCGACCACAAGCCACAGAACGCAATTGAGTGGTACATCAAAATTCCGCACCATGACGACTACAACCTGTGGCTCCCTGCGCAACCGGATCCTGAACAACAGGAGTGGCTGGAAGCGTTGTACGCAGGGGACGCGAAGATGGGCGAGTGTCGGTTGTTCGGCCGTGACGGCAAGTGGTACTTGCACGTCGTCGCAACGCGAGACGTGGAGGAACGGCCCAGTTCGGCGTCCGAAACGCCGATTGGGGTAGACATCGGGGAAGCCTCGTTGTTAACGGTGTGTCACCGTGACGAGCGCGGCACCCCAGCTACACCCAATCTCTGGAACGACGAAGGCAAGCGAGTCAGACAACTCCGTGAGACGTATTTCACGGCGACCCGCCGCCTTCAGCAACGCGGAAGTGAACGTATCGTAGAGTCCTACGGAGATTCACTCTGGCGGCAGATAGACGATATTCTCCACACGGTCACGTCGGAAGTCGTCGCCTACGCCGACCAATTCGAGAACCCCGTGTTAGTTCTGGAAGACTTGACGCATATCCGTGAGAACATGGACTACGGCGCGTTCATGAACCGCCGTCTACACGGCTGGGGATTTGCAAAGCTGCACGCTCAGATTCGGTACAAGGCCACCGAGAACGGGATTCGTGTGGAGACAGCGAATCCCGCGTATACCTCGAAGACGTGCCACTGTTGCGAAGAACTGGGTTACCGGCCAGACCAAGCGACGTTCACGTGTTCAAACTCGGAGTGTTGGGTCTCGGAGTACCACGCAGACATCAACGCCGCGCTCAATATTGCAGATTGCTACCTCAGCGGAGAGAGCCATTCAAGAGAACACACGGATGGCGATGACTCGGCTGAGGAAGGGGGCCGTTTGACCGGCCCGCAAGACAGCCAAGCCGATGCTGAAACCCAGCAAGTGACGCTTGGAGCGTATGCGTCTTGAAACCTTAGGGTCGAATCGCTCGGCCTGAAATCCCATGGTGGGATTCCCGCGACTTTAGGCGCGGGAGGAGGTCAACCGCAATCCATTGCTCACCACTTCGTCTGAGGAGAGTTCGATTGTAAACGACGTCAGGCCGATGAATAGTGGTTAACTCAATACGGTCCGGTTGAATCGATAGTAGCCGAGTCCGAGTGGGATGATGATCCAAGCGACGACGAACACCCACGCGAACCATGGTTCAAGGTAAAACGGTACGTCTCCAGCGATTCGATCAGCTGTCGAAATGGTTTCCACGCCGGCAATGTCGACGAGCGTGCTCGAAATCACCCCGAGTGGTTCCCAGAGTCCGATTCGCTCCATGAAGACATACCATGTCGGTAGATCGGTGCTTCCAGGGAGTTCCCGTTCGCCGAGCCAGTAGATCCCCATCGGTACGGTCCACCAGAGCCAATCGAAAAGCACGTAGATGCCGAGCACACCAGCGACCGCCTTCGCGCGGGTGCTGACAGCGGCGGAGACACCGACCGCAACCGAGACGTACACCAATCCGATGACAAGCGAGACCACCAGTAATCCCACGTAGTCGGCGATGACGAACCCATCATAGAGCGCTGCGATCACGACAGCGCCGACGAGGAATCCGATCACGGTCGGGACAGCGACAACGGCGGCTCGACCGAGTACCTTCCCGACGACAACGTCCAAGCGAGAGTTTGGTAACCCGAGTAAGAACCGTATGCTTCCCGATTCGCGTTCTTTGACGATCGCTTGATAGCCGACGACCAGTCCGACGATCGAGATCATGGCGGTCATCCAGGTGAACGCGAAACTCACTGCGTCCTCGAATCCTGGGGCCGGTCCCTCGCCAGGGATGTGTAGGAGTTGCGGAATCGCTGAGATACCAGCGACGACGAGGATCATAAGCGCAGACAGCACCCAGAGCAGTTTTGATCGAAGCGCATCTTCGAAGTCCTTCCGAGCGACCTGCACCCAGCTCATGTCTTTGCCTCCGACGACGTTTCGGTGGCTTCACGTGTCGACGTTCGGCTCGATGACGGTCGATCACCGGTGGTGAACGCTGCGAATAGATCCTCAAGTGACGGCTCTTCGCTCGTAATATCTGTAACGACAGCTCCAGTATCTTCGACTGCGTTGATGACGGGGGCTTTTTGAGTCGAATCGGCTAGCGCAGCGGAAATCTCCGCCCCATCAACGTCCACGTCCGAGACACCTTCGAGTGATTCGAGAGTCGAAACAATGTCGTTCTCAACGGCGTCAACCGTGACAGTGAGTCGAGCGTCAGCATCGAATTGCTTTTTCAACGAGTCGATGGTGTCTTCTGCGACGAGCCGTCCATCCTTCATGATTCCGACGCAGTCGCAGATCGCTTCGACTTGCTCCATGATATGGCTAGAGAAGAAAATGGTCGCGCCGCGGTCGTTCTCATCACGGATGATCTCGCGCATCTCGCGGGCACCGTTGGGATCAAGTCCGGACGACGGCTCGTCGAGAATGAGGAGATCCGGGTCGCCAACGAGCGCCATTGCGAGCGCGACGCGTTGTTTCATCCCGGTTGAGAACCCCCCAGCTTTCCGATCCGCTGCGTCAGCAAGTCCGACGCGTTCGAGAAGAGCATCAGGGTCGTTGTCTGCATCTTTCGTATCGATGGCGAACTGGACGTGCTTCCGGGCGGTTAGTCGCTCATACATTCCGAAGTCTTCGGGAAGAACACCAACCGATTGGCGAACAGCGAGAGACTCATCCGTGATATCGTGACCAAGTACCGTCCCCGATCCTGACGACGGCGGAGTGAAACCAAGTAGCATATTGATCGTCGTCGACTTCCCCGCGCCGTTCGGTCCGAGAAATCCGTAAATTTCTCCTTCTCGAACTTCCAGATCCAGGGACTCAACTGCTGTTACATCCCCAAAATATCGGGCGAGCAATCTGGTTTCGATAGCCGTCATCTAGCCCTCTAGTTTTCCGATCGGTAAATACCTTCACATGACTCTGTTGATATCCTATCGGTTATATTATCTGCGTTGAAACACGCGTTAGGTGGGCACGTAGAAGTCCCGTTTTCTCGTCGGGTTCGCTCGCGTTGCTCGCTCACCGCTCTCTGCTTACGGGCGCTTCGCGCCCGTTCGCACGGTCAGCGGGACCAGAGGTCCCGCTCAACACCAAAAATCTATACGCTACAAAGGCCGCTCGCTCCCTGACTCACGGGCTAGCGCCCGTTCGTCTGTCCACGGCGCGTTGCGCCGCGCTGCTGGTCGCTCGCGGGTGCACTCCTCGTGACTCGACCGCAGCGGAAACTCCTCGCTACTATGCGTTAGAGGGGTAGGTCGAAATTGTGGACGATGCACGCAAAAGCGAGTTCACGAAATCGTTTCCACCAGCGTCGTGAACGGACGAATGTACCCGGGTACACTACTGGCCACACCTGTAACTCCCCAAGAGTTTCAACAGAGCCCTCTCGTTCAGCATGAACCGACAGAAATCACTGAGCGCTGCCCGTCGGCTTCGAGTCGGGTTTGTATCGGGAGTGAAGTTATGAAACTAACGGGTCGTTATTTACCATCGCGCGTTAAATGTGTGACTCATGTCCATGGATGGTCGTACCTGTGTCATCACGGGCTCGGCGAAGGGGATCGGTCGGGGTATCGCGGAGTACCTCGGGCAGGAAGGTGCGAACGTCGTCATCAACTACCGGTCGTCAGAGGGAGCGGCACACGAGGCCGTCGACGCGATCGAATCGGCGGGCGGTGCCGCCATCGCGGCCAGGGCCGACGTCTCCGACCGCGCCGAGGTCGAACACATGGTCGAGGCCTGCCACGAGGCGTTCGGCCCGGCCGACGTGCTCGTGAACAACGCCGGAATCACGGCCGACAAGCAGTTCACGGAGATGTCCCGCGAGGAGTGGGATCGCGTCATGGACGTCAATCTCGGCGGCATGTTCAACTGTACCCAGCTGTTCTACGACGATATCTGGAACGCCGAGGAGGGCCGACTGATCAACATCTCGAGCGTCGTCGGCAAACAGGGCAACTTCGGGCAGGCTAACTACGCCGCCGCGAAAAGCGGCATGTTCGGCTTCACCCGGACGATCGCCCTCGAGCTCGCCCAGGGCGGCTCGACGGCTAACTGCGTCGCACCTGGCTTCACCGCGACCGACATGCTCGAGAGCGTCCCCGACAAGGTGCTCGACCGGATCATCGCCGGCATCCCGCTCGCGCGGTTGGCCGATGTCGAGGACATCGCGGCCGTCGTTCGGTTTCTCGCCAGCGAGGACTCCTCGTACGTGACGGGAGAAGTGATCGACGTCAACGGCGGGATGGATCTGTAGTCGCGCCTTGAGCGGCGGTCACTCTCGAACCGTCTCCACGGGTCGATCACGTGTCTGCTTGGGAGAGAGGTGCCAGCAAGCGAAGTACAAACTTGAGAGTTCGTTACTCGTCGTCCGTTTCACCGATCCGATCGTTGGTTTGCGTCTCGGACGGTGGTTCCGGCGGTTCAAATGCCGCGGCGAGGAGTCCGACGATGCGCGTCTCGAGGAACTCTTCGAGCGACCGCTGTGAACGGAGGCCGACCGCGGCCAGAATCGCGGCGAAGAGATGGATTCCGAACAGCGCCGGCGAAAGCGCGGCTCCGAGAACGGCGAGCGAGAGGCCGAGCGCGGACAGCACGAAGAGACTTGTGATGGCGATCGGTCGATCGCGCACGGATCCGCTGATCCTCGCCGCAAAGTCGGTGATCGCCGACGTCGGGGCGGCGGTCGACAGTTCGCTCAGCGTCCGATCCAGTGCGGCGATGAACGGTCCGATAGCTAGGGTCTCTCGGAGATCGATAACGATGACGTTAGGGTCAGGCTCGGCAGTGAGCCATCGGTAGCCAAACGACGACGTCACGTACCGCCGCCCGATCATCCCGAGAGTGGTGATCCGCGCCGTCGAGTTCCCCGCTCGGATCCGCGAATTCGTCTCCGTGACGGCGGTTCGGATCGCCGATCCCGCGAGGAGCGTCTCGAAGGGAGACGATACGCTCGAGCGTCCATCGCAACCCGGAAGCCGACGTACGCCGCGAGCGGTACCAGCAGTAGCGGCGAGCCACCCCAGGCGTGGATACCGGCCGCAACTGAGCCTCCGAAGACGAAAGCGACGACCCACGTCAGCGGTGTTTGGAGATGCGCTCGAACACCGACGCGGGGAGCCACACCACCCTCGAGTCGCCGCTGGAGGTCGACGGCGAGCCACGTCAGCGTCAGGAGCGTGATCCCGAGCCAGAAGTACTGGTGAAGCTGGTGATCGATGAACCCGAGGCCCGTATGACATCCTCCGCGCCCTAAAGGGCGCGGTTTCCTCCGTGGGAGTCTCGGCTATGCCGATTCCCC
>NZ_JAQIVI010000229.1 GCF_028618695.1 Natrinema soli
CGAGTGGGCCGGGTGGAGACGACGAGGGTTCGCCGGCCCGCAGCGGCCAGCGAGAGCCCGGCGGCCGCGGCGCAGGTCACTTTGCCGACACTGCCCTTGCCGCCGTCGCAGATGCAGTCGGTCACGACAGCAGCTCCTACAGCCGGTGACGGAAACGGAGTTCCAAAACGAGTGACGCGCTGTGACGGCCGTCGGCCAGTAGAGCAGTCCCGCTCAGAGATCGACGCGATCGAACCGGTAGAGCGCGACGGCGAGCGGAACGACGATCCAGAGTAACAGGATCAGGAACGAGAACCAATCCTGCAGGAATATCGGCAGTTCACCGCCGAACATCTGTGCATTGACGGCGGACTGATTTTCGAGGGCGTCGACGTCGGTAAGCAAGGTCAGCCCGTTGGTGTACGCCTGACCGGGATCGAGATTCATGATGAGGTACACCCAGTCCTGCAGACGCCGGGCCGTTGCCTCCTGCCCCTGAAATACGGTCGTGTACTCGACGTAATCGAAGAAGAGGATCTCCCGCTGAGAGAGCAGTCGGAACACCTGTTGAAGCGCGTTCCAGATGACGTAGAACAGCACGAAGACGCCGAACATCGCAGCGCCGGCCATCGTCGTCGAGCTCGTCAGCGACGAGAGCGAGACGGCGATGCTCATGTAGGCGACGCCGAAGACGATCGACATCACGAGCAACCCGGCGTAATCGACGATATCGAAGGCACCGAGCAACGCGGCGACGACGACGGCGGCGAGGACGAAGCCGACGGTCAACGACACCGACAGTACCGCCGACCGGCCGAGAAGCTTCCCGAGCAGCACGTCCTTTCGGGAGTGAGGCAACGAGAGGAGGACCTTGATGCTCCCGGACTCGCGTTCGCCGGCGATCGACTTCCAGCCCAGTACCAGTGCGATCAGCGGCACGACGAGCTTCGTGATCTGGCTGACGAAGACGACGAGCATGTCGGTCGTCGCTCCCTGCGCTGCGAGATCCTCACCGAAGTACGAAAGTGCCCCGGTCACGACGACCAGGAGCGTGAAGAAGAACGCACTCAGGCCCCAGAACAGCCACGAGCGAACCGAGTCCTGAAAGTCCTTCTTCGCGACCGCGCGGACGCTCTCGAGGTTGATCGAACTCGAGGCCGAACCGCTCGATCCCGTCGAACCGGCCGCGGTACCCGTATCGGTGCTCATCGCGCGTGCACCCCCGTCCCGACGTCGGTCGTGTACGACTGGAAGACGTCCTCGAGCGACGCTTCGGTCGTCTCGAAGTCGCGGATCTCGATGCCGCGGTCCTCGAGTGCGGAGAGGACGGCCGTCTTGGAGCCCGAGACATCGGCGACGACCGTCGGCGGATTCTGCCCCTGGACGGTGGCGTCACTGACATCGGGCAGCGAGCGGACCGCCTGCAGCGCGTCGTTGTCGATCCGATCGACGGTGACGCGAAGCGTCGTGCCGCCCTCGACGGAGCCGCGAAGGCCCTCGACGGAGTCGACGGCGACCATCTCGCCCTCCCGGAGGATGCCGACGCGGTCACAGACCGCCTCGACCTGCTCCATGATGTGACTCGAGAAGAAGACGGTCGCGCCCCGCTCGTTCTCCTCGCGGACGATTTCGCGCATCTCGCGGGCTCCGTTGGGGTCGAGCCCCGTCGAGGGCTCGTCGAGGATCAGCAGGTCGGGCTCGCCGACCAGCGCCATCGCGAGCATGAGCCGCTGGGCCATCCCCTTCGAGTAGCCGCCGGCCTTTCTGTCGATGGCGTCGACCAGGCCGACCCGCTCGAGCAGCGCTTCGGGGTCGTCGTCGGCGTGTTTCGAGTCAATCGCGAACTCGAGGTGCTGACGGGCGGTCAGGCGGTCGTACAGCTCGACGCCCTCCGGAAGGACGCCGGTTCGTTGGCGGATGTCCCGGCTGTATCGCTGGGCGTTCATTCCGAGAACGCTGACCTCGCCCGCCGTCGGGCGGGCAAAATCCAGAACGATGTTGATCGTCGTCGATTTGCCGGCGCCGTTGGGTCCGAGGAAGCCGAACACCTCGCCCTCATCGACCCGGAAGGAGAGGTCATCGAGTGCGACGGTTTGACCAAACGACTTGGTCAGGTTGTCGACTGTGATAGCGGGCATGTCAGAGTGGTCGTAGCGTTGCCCGATAAGGTTTGTGACATCACTATTACAGTTGTATTCAACGGTTGTCGGCCGTTAGGCGTCGATATCTGCTCTCGTATGGAACGAATGACGGCAATGACGGCCCCTAGATCGGATCGTCGGGATCGTACTGCTCGGCGGTCCGCTCGGCTTCCGTGGCGTAGCGCTCGCGGGTCTCCTCGTCGGCGACCGGCTCGAGTTCGTCGTCGGGGATCTCCGTGGCCGCGGTGACCGCTGCCCCGGTCTGTAGCGACGTCGAAGAACGTTCCCGCTGCTGGTAGCGCGAGCCGTCGGGCGTCGCGTAGACGATCGTCACGAGGTTGCGGTCGTCGAACGTCCGTTCGACGAGCCAGCACCGAACCGTCGAGTCACTCATACGCGTCGGGTTGGCGGTCGAGCATTGAGAAAGTACCGTGTCGAACTCGTTCCGTCAGTGTCGAACCCGTCCCGGCGATGTCGGATCCGTCCCGAAGGCGCGCCCTACTCGCGCGAACGGGCACCGACGTACTTGAGGGTCGGCGGTGGAGCAGTGATGACGATCACCGATGCCCGAGACCCGAAGCGAGCGCGTCGCGCAGTGGCGCGAACACGTCGACGAGCTGTGTGACGACGGAGAGAGCGTCGAACGGCGCATCGACCTCGAGAACGCGACGGTCATCGTCACGAACCGGCGCGTCATGACGTTCGTCCCGGACGCGGGCGGGCCGGTGTTTCACCACGCCGAGCGGCCGAACGTCGGGACCGTGAGCGTCGAAACGGCCGACCGGCTCGGTCGGCTTTTCCGGGGAGTGGTCGCCGCCTTCGTCGGCGTCGGGTTGCTCGAGACGGCGAGGGCCGTCAACTTCGTCGATTACGTTCCGGCGTCCGGTCTCCAGGACACCGGCCCGCTCCCGGGATCGAACCCTATCGACCGCCTCGTCGACGGCGCGCTCTCGGCGATCGAAACGATCCTCCTGGTGCTCGACTGGGTCGTTCTCCTGAGCGGCGGCGTCGCGCTGGCCGTCGCCGCCGCCATCGTCTGGCGCTACGTC
>NZ_JAQIVI010000023.1 GCF_028618695.1 Natrinema soli
TATCGCGTCCGTCGGGTCGACGGTCCGATCCGCGAGTTCTGCGAACCGGTCGCGGTCGGCGGCCGTCGCGTTCCCGCCCAGATAGGCCACGATCACGGCGTCGGGAAACCGTTCGCGCGCGGCCTCGAGCGCGGCCCGATTGACGTCGGTTCGGTCGCTCGCGACGAAGATCACGTCCGGCGTGTCGACGTTTGCAATGGTGTCTGGATCGGCCGGATCTGCGCTCCGAGCCGGCACGCTCTCGTCGCGCAGGGTCTCGACGACGCTCTCGTCATCGGTGATGACGAGCACGCGGCCGTCGCGCTCGGCGACCCGCTCGGTCACCTGGCGGCAGACGGTTCCGCAGCCGAGCACGAGCCGAAAAACCATTTGTCGCGGCTTGCAACCCCGAGGGGTAAAAGCTACCGGGTCTCCCGTCGGGCGACTACGCGACGACCGCGGCCGCCGCCTCGGTCGCGGCGTCGGCGATCGGGCCGAACGCCGGCAGGATGAGAACCGTGATCACTGCGGCGACGATGATCGCCGCGTAGAGCCCGGTCGGCTGGGCGAGCCGATCCCGATCGACAATCGGCTCGTCGATCCAGAGCGCCTTGACCAGCCGCGAGTAGTAGTACAGCGAGAGCGCACTGTTGACGACGAGCGCCGCGGCGACGACGAGCAGGGCCGCATTGTCCGCGGCCGCCTCGATCGTCGCGGTGTACAGGAGGTACTTGCTCCAGAAGCCGCCGAACAGCGGGATGCCCGCGAGGCTGAACATGAAGACCGCCATCGCGGCGCAGGCGAAGGGCGCCTGCTTCGCGAGGCCGCTGTAGTCCTCGAAGGTGCGGCCGACGCCCCAGTACTCCGCCAGGCCGACGAACAGGAACGCACCCGTGTTCATGAAGCCGTAGACCAGCAGGTGCATCATGGCCGCGCCCATGACCTGTTCGCCAGCCCCGGTCGAGAGGGCCGCCAGCCCGATCAGCACGTAGCCGGCGTGACCGATCGAGGAGTAGGCGAGCATCCGCTTGACGTTCTCCTGGGTCGCCGCCGCGAAGTTCCCGACCGTCATGGTGACGATCGCGAGGATGACGAACGCCCACGTCCAGTCGACGCCGATGACGGCGGTCGTCGCCTCGAGCGGGAACGCCGTCGTGAACACGCGGAAGGCGAGCACGAAGCCGGCGGCCTTCGAGGCCGAGGAAAGGAACGCGGAGATCGGCGCGGGCGCGCCCTCGTAGGCCTCGGGCGCCCAGAAGTGGAAGGGAACGCTCGCGGTCTTGAAGGCGATCCCGCCGATCAACATGAGGATACCGAGGCCGAGTAATCCCCCCATCTCGCCGGCACCGCCGAGATTCGCCGCGATCGCCTCGAGTTGCAACGAGCCGGTCGCGCCGTAGACCAGCGAGACGCCGTAGACGAAGATCGCCGACGAGAGCGCGCCGATCAGGAAGTACTTCAGGCCCGCTTCGACGCTGCCGCGGTTGTCCTTCAAGATCGCGACGAGCGCGTACGACGGCAGGCTCGTCAACTCGAGCGCGATGAAGATCGTCACAAGACTGTTCGACGCGGCCATCGTCGACATCCCGGTCGCTGCGAGGACGACCAGCGAGTAATACTCGGCCTGATAGGTGTGATCTCGCAGGTAATCGTAGCTCGCGACCGTGACGAGGGCGGTGACGACCGCGATGATGATCATGAAGTACAGCGCCAGCTGATCGACGACGAACTGGCCGTCCATGATATCGATGACGCCGTAGTTGTCGATGCCGGTCGCCCCGACGCCGGCGGCGGTGAACCAGACGGCGACGGCCAGCGACGACAGCGACCCGGCGACGGCG
>NZ_JAQIVI010000230.1 GCF_028618695.1 Natrinema soli
GCGAGCGCTTCGCCCGTGGTCGCGTCGATCGCCCGTCCCTCCTCGCCATCGGCGGCGTCGACCCAGTCGCCGTCGATCAGGTGGCCGTACCGGTCGTGCGAGAGAACCGTCTCCGCCGCCGAACGGTGGCGCTCGAGGACGGAGTCACCGACGTCGTAACGTTCCCGATCGTAGTATTCGGCCTGCATCGCCGATCACCGCACCTCCGTCGCGGACCGATCGCATCGCGCTCTCGTCTCGAGCGCGCCATCGCCCCGTCGCGTTCGCCCTGTCGTCTGCGAGGAAAAACCACACATGATCTCTACCGGAGGCATCGCTACGGAGACGCCTCAGCGTGACCCCTCGGAAACGCGGTCTTCTTTAAACACCGTCGGTTACCGGCGACCTCGAGCGAAGACGCGGATCGATCGATATCGCGGCGGCCGATCGAAACCAAAGTTGGTATGTCCGCCTCGGCTCCACACCCTAGATAAGATGGTACAGACGAGCGTTATCGGTTGTGGCAACATGGGGAGCGCCCTGATCAAGGGGCTCTGGCGGACCGGGAACCACACGGTGACAGCGTGCGATCTCGATCCCGACGCACTCGAGTCGGTCGCCGACTACGTCGACCGAACGACCTCGGACGTTTCGGAGGCGGCCGACGCCGACGTCGTGATCGTCGCGGTCAAACCGGACATCGTCGGCGCGGTTCTCGAGGAGCTGGAGCTCTCGCCCGAGCAGACGCTGATCTCGATCGCTGCGGGCGTCTCCACCGACTACGTCGAAGCGCGGACCGACGCGAACGTGGTTCGGATCATGCCGAATCTCGCGGCTGAGACGGGGGATATGGCGGCGGCCGTCACCGGTGACGCCGTCACGGACGACGTGCGAGAACTGCTCGACGACGTCGGCGAGTTCGCCGAGGTCGACGAGGAGCGGATGGACATCGCCACCGCCGTCAACGGGAGCGGCCCCGCATTCGTCTTCTATCTCATCCGGGCGATGGCGGACGCGGGCGTCGAGGGCGGCCTCGCGGCCGACGACGCCGAGACGCTGGCCGCTCAGACGTTCAAGGGGGCCGCCGAGACCGTCCTCCGGGCGGACCGGAGCGTCGAGGAACTGATCGACGCCGTCTGTTCGCCCAACGGGACGACGATCGAAGGAATGGAAGTCCTCTGGGACAGCGACGCCGATGCCGACGTCGCCGCGGCGGTGACGGCGGCCGAAGAACGCTCGGCGGAACTCGCGGCCGAATTCGACAGTGAGGACAATGAGTAGCGAACTCGAGGAAGGGGACGTCGCGGCGGCGCGACGGCTGGCGGCCGACGCGGACCGCGTGATCGTCAAGGCGGGGACGAACTCCCTGACCGACGCCGACTCAAACCTCGACGACGAGAAGCTCGACAAGCTCGTCGACGACCTCGAGGACCTCCTCTCCCGCGACAAGGAGGTCATCCTCGTCTCGTCGGGTGCGATCGGGGCCGGCACGGGCCGGGTCGGGGCGTCGACCGGCACCGTCGAGGAGTCCCAGGCGCTGTCGACCGTCGGTCAGAGCCACCTCATGCACCGCTACACCGAGAGCTTCGCGCGCTACGACCGGAAGGTCGCCCAGCTCCTGCTGACCCAACACGACCTCGAGAACCCCGAACGGTTCACGAACCTCCGGAACACGATCGAGACGCTGCTGGAGTGGGGCGTCGTTCCGATCATCAACGAGAACGACGCGGTCGCGACCGAGGAGATCCGGATCGGCGACAACGACATGCTCTCGGCGGCGACGACGATCGGGATCGATGCGGACCTGCTGGTCACGCTGACCGACGTCGGCGGCGTCTACACCGGTAACCCGAAGCGCGACCCCGACGCCGAACGCATCGAAGCGGTCGGCACCAACTACGACACGGTCCAGGAGATCATCTCCGAGAGCACGTCCGACGGGTTCGGCGGCATCCAGACGAAAGTCGAGGGCGCGCGCGACGTCAGCGAGCACGGAACCCCGGCCGTCATCGCAAAGTCCACCGAGCCCGACATCCTCGCAAAGATCGCTACTGCCAAGCCCGTGGGAACCGTATTCCTCCCCATCAACGGTGTGCGCGATGACTGAGACCGACATCGAACGAGACGTCGACGAGGCACAGACCGCGGCCCTCGAGCTCGCGAAACTGTCCGACGCGGAGCGGAGCGGGGCGCTTCACGAGATCGCCGACGCGATCGAAGCGCGAACCGACGAGATCCTCGCGGAAAACGAGAAAGACGTCGAGGAAGGCGAGCGGCTACTCGCGGAGGGCGAGTACACGCAGGCCCTCGTCGATCGGCTGAAGCTCTCGGAATCGAAGATCGAGAGCATCGCGGCGATGGTCCGCAGCGTCGCCGGGCAGGACGATCCGCTGGGCAAGACGCTCTCGGCCCGGGAACTCGACGAGGACCTCGAACTGTACAAGGTCGCCGTCCCGATCGGCGTCGTCGGGACCGTCTTCGAGTCCCGCCCCGACGCGCTCGTCCAGATCGCCGCGCTCGCACTCAGATCGGGGAACGCGGTCATTCTGAAGGGGGGAAGCGAGGCCCTGCACTCGAATCGAATCCTCTTCGAGATCATCGAAGCGGCCGCGGCGTCCGCCGACGCCGACATCCCCGACGGCTGGGCACAGCACGTCGAGGCCCGCGAGGACGTCGACGCCCTGCTCGAGATGGACGACGCGATCGACCTCCTCATGCCCCGGGGAAGCTCCGAGTTCGTGAGCTACATCCAGGACAACACGAGTATCCCGGTCCTCGGCCACACGGAGGGGATCTGCCACGTCTACGTCGACGATGCGGCCGACCTCTCGATGGCCGAAGATATCGCCTACGACGCGAAGGTCCAGTACCCCGCAGTGTGCAACGCCGTCGAGACGCTGCTGGTCCACGACGATATCGCCGCGGCGTTCCTGCCGGCGATCGCGGACCGCTACGAGACCGCCGACGTCGAGATTCGCGGCGACGAGCGCACCCGCGAGATCGTCGACGTCGAGGCCGCGACCGACGCGGACTGGGATACCGAGTACGGCGATCTGATCGTCTCGATCCGGGTCGTCGACTCGCTCGAGACCGCGATCGATCACGTCACCACCCACGGCTCGAAGCACACCGAGTCGATCGTGACCGAGGACGAAGAGCGCGCGAGCACCTTCATGCGGAGTCTCGACTCCGCGAGCGTCTTCCACAACGCCTCGACCCGCTTCGCCGACGGCTACCGGTTCGGTCTCGGTGCCGAGGTCGGCATCAGCACGGGCAAGATCCACGCCCGCGGTCCCGTCGGTCTCGAGGGACTGACCACCTACAGGTACCACCTCGAGGGCGACGGCCAGCTCGTCGCCACGTACGCCGGCGAGGACGCCAAACCGTTCACGCACGAGGAGATCGACGGCGAGTGGTCTCCCGGCCGCCTCTCCGACGAATAGGTTTTCTTCCCGCGCCTACCAACGCGTGGGCGCGGATCGATATCTCGCCTTCCGTCTTCTCTGCGAGACCGAGCAGGACGGCCCACTCGAGCAGCCGTTCGATCCGTTCGCGCTGATTTCCTTCGGCGGCAGTCAGTGAGCCGTCGGTTCGCTCGAGCACTGAAAGCACTGCGTCGGCTCCGTCCACCCGCTCTCGAAACGCCCGACGGAGTCGATCGGGCTCGAGCGCACGTAGGAAGGTGAGCCACGTCGCCGCTTCTCGCGCGTTTCGAGGGGCATCTCGTCGACGAGGAGTCGACAGCAGTCGTCGGCGTCACCGGCGGCCGCGGGGAGGGCGCGATGGACCGTCTCGACCGCGGCGAGATCCGCGGGCGGTTCGGTGACCGGCTTGAACCGCACGGCTACAGATCGAAGGAATCGACGAGGATCTCCTCGTCCGTTTCGCCGTGGACGTACGTCGGCCCGCCGATCACGTCGATCGTCACCGCCGCGGGCGCGAAGAGATCCGACGGCACCTCCGAGAAGTTCCACTCGAGGTCGTCGAAGATCTCGCCGAACGGCCGGCCGTGATCCTCGGCGGCGGTCGAGGGTACCGAGTCGAAGATGTCGGCGTCCTCACGGACCGTGAGGTGTGCGCGCCCGCCGTAGGCGATCGCGTCGTTCGTCCGTGCGATGGCCGTCCGTTCGTCCCCCGCGACGGGTGCGACCGGTGCGCGCCCCGTCGCAGAGACGATGTCGAGGGGATCGTATCCGAGCTCCGAGAGCCGGAACGTTGCGAGTTCGGCCGCGCGGGCGGCGTTCGTGATGCTACCCGCGAGGCTCGCGGTCGGATAGGCCAGCAGGAACACGCTGCTCGTCTCGACCTCGGCGCGCTCGGCGACGTGCTCGGCCACGGACTCGGTCGGATCCGCGTCCGTCTCGATGGCCAGCGCCGTCAGGTCGAAGGCGTCGGTGTAGCCGATGCGGCGGAACTCCTCCTCTTCGGCCACCAGCGCTCGGGCGGGACCGCTGCCGAGCCCCTCGAAGTCCTCGGCCAGCACTTCCCAGCCCGCCTTCTGGGAACACAGCAGCGAGAGCGCCGGCTGATCCGTCGACAGCTCGACGAAGGGGATCGACGCGTCGCCGAGTTCGCCGAGTTCGTAGCTCGGCGTCGCCATCCCCGCCGTCTGAATTTCGGTCAACAGGAGCCCGGCCTCGATACCGCCGTCGAACTCGAGGCCGAAGTCGAGTACCGTCGATTCGTTCTCGAGGTCGTAGCCCCCGATATTCAACTCCTCGGCGTAGTCGAGGGCCTCGTCGACCAGCTCGATCGCCATTCGATTGAGACTTTCCATGCGATCGAATTCAGGCCCCGTGGTAAAACCGTTTGTCCGTTCGTGTCTGACCGCCGTCTGACGAGGGACGCGATCCCCCTTCGCCTTCACTCGACGGTTTCTCGTGCTTTCGAGCGGTCGGCGAGCCACCGATGCTCGCGACGGACTCGAGCACTCTACCTCGGGTAGTCTGACTCGGACATGTGTCTCGAGCGGTGTCCGCGTGTGGCAGTGGTGCCGATCTCGCGACCTCGCACAATCGTTATTCCTCGCGATTTCGGGCAGGCCGCCCGAGCCGTTCTTCGACGGCCGAGACCTTCTCCGCGGCGTCGATGTCCCGCGTCCGTTTGTCGTCGATTTTCAGGACCGTGCTCACGCGGTCGGCATCGACGGCGTCGTGAGCCGCCTGCGCGGCCGCGAAGAGTTCGTCAGTCGTTTCGGCTTCGATCACCGTCCCCATCGGGTTCGTCTCGTAGGTGACGTCGTACTCCTCGAGGGCGTCGACGGCCTTCGCGACCTCGCCGGCCATGCTGTCCTCGATTACCGGTGCGACGCTCAGTAGTGCGACTACCGCCATACGAATCGCTGACAATCGGGAGGGACCTAAATCCGTGCCCGGCAGACCGCCGCGTGAGGGGTGACCGGCGGCCACTCGTGAGATCCGGACGGATACGGTGCTCGCGGTCAGTGTGGTGTTCGAGTACGGGGAAAACGACGAGTGGATGCTGGAAGCGGGGTGGTGACTGCCGGGAGTCAGTTCGCGGTGGGCGTCCGGGGCGTCTCCGCGGGCGGGTAGATGATGACGTCGCCGTTCGCGTAGACGTACACCTCGTGCTCGAGGGCGGTGAACGCGACGTGGCCGCCAGCGCGGTCGGAGCCGTCCGCCTTCTGGCTGAAGATGCGGTCGAGCGCGTCCGGGTCGACGCTATCGTACAGGGAGAACTCCCCCTGCGAGACGTCGGTGTCCGCGATCGATGCGAGCGCGTGGACGACCGTGGTGGTGATGGTGGCGGTGCCGTCGACGTCGTGGTGGAAAACGTATCGATCGTTTGGCTGGTCGTACTGGAGGTCGTCCGTGCCGTCTGCGGGTGAGAGTTCAGTCTGCATTGCTATATCTGATCGTTCAATCGTGTATTAGACTGTAGTACTCATAGTATAAAAGCCACTCGTCGCTGACAACAGTACGCATCTGTGAGATACAGTTCTCTATTAGTATAATACGTAAAACGTCGTTACCAGCGATCGATTGCCCGCCTCGTCTCCGGCGTCACGGCGATGATACTCGCGACACTACGAGCGTTTGCGACGGCAATCGGTGGTTGCCGATCGAACTCGCTCTCTCACTCGGTCGTGCAGTCCTCCCGTCGCGACGATCACGCTTCCTCGAGCCCGCGCTGACGGAGCCGCTTCGTGGCACTCTTCATCGGACGAGGAGCCGTTCTGACGGGGCCTGACGAAGCGACTCCTCCCGTCGTAATCCGTTTGTACTCGATCGAACGCCCCGATCCGCCATAGCGCGCTCTGAAACGATTCACACACCGATCGGACGATAGGAGTGCGGTTCGGAGCAAGGCGCGGTTCGGAGCGAGGCGCGGTTCGGAGCGAACAGAGTGAGCGAGAACCGCGGAAACGCGAACGGTGAGTGAGAACCGCGGACTGTGCGATCGGGTGTGCAGTGACTGGCAGTGGCTCCTATCGCAGTCCGGGACCGCTCGAGGCCGATTCGGACGGCGATGGCGACTGGCCGATCTGCGAATCGCTTGCCACGGCCGCCCGCGGGCTTATCCACACACACGCTCAATTCGACATATGGCAACTGGTTCAGCGGACGATTTCAGTTCGGAACTCGAGGAAATCCGCAATGACCTCCCCGCCGCCGTCGACGAGGCGGCGATCGAGCGGATGCGCGTCGTCGCGCACGCTCTCGACGAAGGGGTCCGGGTCCCTGGGACGGACTTCAAAATCGGGCTCGATCCGATCGTCGGGATCCTCCCAGGGGCCGGCGACACCGCAGCAGCGGTCGTCTCGCTGTATCTCGTGGCCGAATCCGCTCGCATGGGTGTCTCCCGGTCGACGCTGGCTCGGATGCTCGCGAACATCGGCGTCGACGCCGTCATCGGCTCCGTCCCCGTCCTCGGCGTGCTCTTCGACGCCTTCTGGAAAGCCAACAAGTGGAACCTGAAACTGGCCCTCGAGGATCTCGCCGAGAAGGACGGCCAATCCGACGGCGGACCGGAAGTCGTGACTATCGATTAGCGCAGTCGCTCGAGGACGTTGCGTCCGATCGTCGGTCTTGTTTCTGTTTTAGCTGTGATCTCGAGGTCACTCACCAAATGCTGAGTTCCAATGTGTTCCGACTCAGCGAATCGATAAGAAATGGGGAGTTGGGAGGTACACTGGCTGGGATTTGAACAACGCGAAGGCGGTCCTGCTCGATCACTTCGTTCGCTCGCAGGCTGCGACTTCTCTCGTTCAAATCCAGAGTGACTTCACGGCTCACAGATGGCGAGCACACGCTATGCGGTGCTCGCCGAAATTGTTCGCCGTAGAAGTGCGCTGGCTGGGATTTGAACCCAGGTTGTGACCATGGCAAGGTCACGTGATACCACTACACTACCAGCGCCCTGCTGCACTCATATCTACTGCCGGACGGATGTATAAGGGTTGCGAATCGACCCGGCATCGGCATGCCGCAGCATGCCGATTCTCGAGTAATCCGACTGCCAATTCCTGCCTACATCCGGCAGTATTCTCCGGATCAGATCCCATGTCGGATGCAACTGGTTACCGAGGATAAATGTGTGTCCGTTCGGCACGAATTCGGGAGTGTGAGGCGTTCACAGCCGGAATCGAATCCGCTATTCTTTTAAGACCCTCTCCGCAATACATCGCTACAGTCTAGTGACGCGGCGCCGAAGCGTTTCGGTATGACCGTCAGCGTACTCGTGCCGTCGTCGATCAGCCGGGAAGCCGAGGACAAACGCGAGGCAACTCACAAACTTGGATACGTCGCCCGCGCGGCGACGATCTTCCGGGCCGATCGCCTGGTCGTCTATCCCGATCGGGATGGGGAAACCGGGCGATTCGACGGCGGGTTCGTCAGCATCGTGTTGCGGTACGCCGCAACGCCCCCGTACCTCCGCAACGAGGCGTGGGGGATGCGTGACGAACTGGAGTATGCGGGCATCCTACCGCCGCTCCGCGCCATGTCACAGACCGGCTCCGAATCTACCGGTTCGGGGTCGTCAAGACAAGGAATCGTGACCGAGGTCGGACCTGAAGGGCGCGTCCGGGTCAATTGCGGACTGCAACACCCGATCTCCCTCAACGTACCGCCGAACATGGCGGTCGAGGAGGGGGAGCGCGTGACCGTCAGGATCTATTCGCGACGACCGGTCCGGGCGAAGCTCGTCGACGATCCCCTTCCGGGGCTTTCGATCGAGCAGACGGACCTGCAGGCAGCACTCGGCCGTGAGGACGCCGGCGTTCGTATCGCGGCCTCCCGATTCGGTGAGCAGCTCACCGTCGGGCGGCTCGAGACGCTGGCCGGACGCGTTCAGCGCGACGGGATGACCGTCGCCTTCGGCGCGCCCGAGAGAGGGCTGCCGGCTATCCTCGGAATCGAGGAATCCGCCGTCGGCGCTGCACAGGACGCAGCCGTCGACGGGGATAACGGAGTCGAACCCACTGCCGATCCGGGGTTCGACCTCTGGCTAAACACGGTTCCGGATCAGGGAAGCGAGGTCGTGCGGACGGAGGAGGCTCTGTTCGCCACCCTCGCTCCCCTCTCACTGAGAGAGTGATAGAATGCCACAAGCAAATACACCACGCAAAGGCTCACTCGGGTTCGGCCCGCGACAGCGTGCGACCAGCGAGGTCCCGCGCTTCAACTCGTGGCCGGACACTGACGGACAGCCGACGCTCCAGGGTTTCGCAGGCTACAAGGCCGGCATGACCCACGTCGTCATGGTCGACGATACAGCGAACTCGCCGACCGAGGGGATGGAAGAGACCGTCCCCGTGACGATCGTGGAGACGCCGCCGATGCGCGCCGTCGCTCTGCGAGCGTACGAAGACACGCCGTATGGTAAAAAGCCGATAACCGAGGTCTGGACCGACGAGTTCGTTCCCGAACTCGATCGCGTTCTCGACCTTCCCGGTGACGAGAACGACAACGGCGCGACCACGGACGAGCTCCGTTCCCTCCACGAGGAGGGTCGCGTCGATGACGTTCGCGTCATCACCCACACGGTTCCGGGGGACCTGCCCTCGATGCCGAAGAAGAAACCGGACGTGATGGAAACGCGCGTCGGCGGCGGCTCCGTCGACGACCGCATCGACTTCGCCCTCGAGACGATCGAGGACGGTGGCGAGCACGTCATGAACGACGTGTTCCGCGCCGGCGAGTACGTCGATGCGAGCGGCGTCACGAAAGGGAAAGGGACCCAGGGTCCCGTCAAGCGATGGGGCGTCCAGAAACGAAAGGGCAAGCACGCCCGGCAGGGATGGCGCCGCCGCATCGGTAACCTCGGTCCCTGGAACCCGTCCCGCGTTCGGTCGACGGTTCCCCAGCAGGGGCAGACCGGCTACCACCAGCGGACGGAACTGAACAAGCGCCTCGTCGACATCGGCGACGGCGCCGACGCGACGGTCGACGGCGGCTTCGTCAACTACGGCGAAGTCGACGGACCGCACGCGCTGATCAAGGGCTCGCTCCCCGGGCCGCAACAGCGTCTCGTACGCTTCCGCCCGGCGATCCGACCCGGAGACCAGCCGCGCCTCGATCCCGAGGTGCGCTACGTCTCCACCGCATCCAACCAGGGATAACACATGGACGCAACAGTACGAAACCTGGACGGCGACGACGCGGACACGGTCGAGCTCCCGGCGGTCTTCGAGACCACGTACCGCCCGGACTTGATCGGCCGCGCCGTGCGCGCCGCGCAGGCAAACCGAAAACAGGACTACGGTGCCGACGAGTTCGCCGGCCTCCGAACGCCGGCCGAATCGTTCGGTAGCGGCCGCGGGATGGCCCACGTTCCACGACAGGAGGGTCGCGCTCGCCGCGTTCCCCAGGCTGTCAAGGGACGCAAGGCGCACCCGCCGAAAGCCGAGAAAGACCAGTCCGAATCGATCAACACGAAAGCAAAGAAACTGGCCGTCCGCAGCGCGATCGCTGCGACGACCGACGCCGAACTCGTCGCCGAACGCGGCCACGAGTTCGACGAAGACGCCGAGCTCCCCGTCGTCGTCGACGACGAGTTCGAGGACCTCCAGAAGACGCGAGCGGTCGTCGACTTCCTCGAGGCAGCGGGCCTCGCGGACGACATCGAACGCGCCGACGAGGGTCGCAGCGTCCGTTCCGGTCAGGGGAAAGCCCGCGGCCGCAAGTACAAGACGCCGACGTCGATCCTCTTCGTCACGTCCAGCGAGACCGGCCCGTCGCGAGCGGCCCGGAACCTCGCCGGTGCGGACGTGACGACGGCCGCGGAGGTCAACGCGGAGGATCTCGCCCCCGGCGCACAGCCGGGACGACTCACCGTCTGGACCGAGAGCGCACTCGAGGAGGTGGCAGACCGATGAGCGTCATCGAACACCCACTCGTCACGGAGAAGGCGATGAACGACATGGACTTCGAGAACAAGCTCCAGTTCGTCGTCAACCCGGACGCGACCAAGCCCCAGATTCGGGACGAGGTCCAAGAGCGCTTCGAGATCTCGGTCGAGAACGTCAACACGCAGGTAACGATGAAGGGTAAAAAGAAAGCGATCGTCCGCCTCTCCGAGGAGGACGACGCACAGGAAGTCGCTTCGCGAATCGGGGTGTTCTGAGAATGGGACGACGCATTCAAGGACAACGACGCGGTCGCGGGACCTCCACGTTCCGCGCCCCGTCGCACCGATACAAGGCGGACCTCGAGCACAAGAAGGAGAAAGACGACGACATCGTCCGCGGGACGGTCGTCGACATCGAGCACGATCCGGCTCGATCCGCGCCGATCGCCGCCGTCGAGTTCGACGACGGCGATCAGCGACTGATCCTCGCGCCGGAGGGCATTTCCGTCGGCGAGGAGCTCCAGGTCGGCGTCACGGCGGAGATCAAGCCGGGCAACACGCTGCCGCTCGCGGAGATCCCCGAAGGAGTGCCGGTCTGTAACGTCGAGGCGAACCAGGGCGACGGCGGTCGGTTCGCCCGCGCCTCGGGAACAAACGCGGACCTGATCACGCACGACCGCAACGCCGCGGTCGTCCAGCTTCCCAGCGGCGAGGTCAAACGCCTCGATCCGCAGTGTCGCGCCACTATCGGCGTCGTCGCCGGTGGCGGCCGTACGGAGAAGCCGTTCGTCAAGGCGGGGAACAAGTATCACAAGATGAAGGCCCGGGGCACCAAGTGGCCTCGCGTCCGCGGTGTCGCGATGAACGCCGTCGACCACCCCTTCGGTGGTGGCGGCCGACAGCACCCCGGCAAACCCAAGTCCGTCTCGCGGGACGCCCCGCCGGGACGGAAGGTCGGTGACATCGCGTCCCGAACCACCGGTCGAGGTGGCAACAAATGAGTCAGGAGTACCGAACCGGCCGCGAAGGTGAGTTTACCTACCGCGGTCACACGCTCGAGGAGCTGCAGTCGATGGAGCTCGACGAGGTTGTGGAACTGTTACCCGCACGACAGCGGCGAAGTATCGAACGCGGCCTCTCCGTCGAGAAGGAGAAGCTTCGAGCGGAGGCCAGCGAGAAGGGCGAAGAAGAGACGGCGAACGACCCGATCCGAACGCACCTGCGGGATATGCCGATCCTGCCGGAGTTCGTCGGACTGACCTTCGAGGTCTACACCGGACAGTCGTTCGAGCGCGTTCGCGTCGAACCCGAAATGATCGGCCACTACCTCGGCGAGTTCCAGCTGACGCGGACCTCCGTCGAGCACGGTCAGGCCGGTATCGGCGCGACCCGATCGTCCAAGTTCGTCCCACTGAAGTGATCCACGCATGGGAATCAACTACTCAGTCGACGCGGATCCCGACGCCACGGCGAAAGCCATGCTTCGGGAGCGTCATATGAGCAACAAGCACAGCAAGGAGGTCGCACGGCAACTCAAGGGCCAGACCGTCGGCGAGGCTCGAGCGTACCTTCAGGACGTAATCGAGGAGAAGCAGTCGGTGCCGTTCAAGTCCCACAACACCGGTGCGGGTCACCGCTCCGATATCGACGGCTGGGACGCCGGCAAGTACCCCGAGAAGGTCTCCAAGGAGTTCATCGACCTGCTCGAGAACGTCGAAGCCAATGCGGATCATCAGGGCTTCGACGGCGAGTCGATGGAAATCGTCCACGTCGCCGCCCACAAGGTCGGCGAGTCCGTGGGCCGCAAGCCCCGCGCGATGGGGCGTGCCTCGGCCTGGAACACGCCACAGGTCGACGTGGAGATCGTCGTCGAAGAAGTCGAAGACGAGGAGGACGATAGCTAATGGCTGACGAACACCAATTCATCGAGAACGGCCTGCAGCGGTCCCAGATCGACGAGTTCTTCCAGGAAGAGCTCGGCCGCGCGGGCTACGGTGGTATGGACGTCGCCAAGACGCCGATGGGAACCCAGATCGTCCTCAAGGCCGAAAAGCCCGGGATGGTCATCGGCAAAGGCGGCGAGAACATCCGGAAGGTCACGACGGCCTTAGAGGAGAAGTTCAACCTCGAGGACCCCCAGATCGACGTGCAGGAGGTCGACGAACCCGACCTCAACGCGCGGATCGTCGCGGACCGACTGGCCAACGCGCTCGAGCGCGGTTGGTACTTCCGGAAGGCCGGTCACACGACGATCGACCGGATCATGGACGCCGGCGCACTCGGCGCGGAGATCGTCCTGTCGGGGAAGGTCACCGGCGCGCGATCGCGTGTCGAGAAGTTCAACCGCGGCTACATCAAGCACAACGGCGAGCCCGCCGAGACGGTCGTCGACCACGGTCAGGGCGTCGCGGTCATGAAACTCGGCACCATCGGCGTCGACGTTAAGATCATCCCGCCGGGAGCCGAGCTCCCCGACGACTTCCAGGTCAGCGAGGACATGGATCCGGAAGAGGTCGTTCCGGACGCCGTCGAAGTCAACGCGGAAGGCGGCGTCGAGGAACTCCTCGAGGGCGAACCCGAGGAGGCCGAGGCCACCGAAGGCGATGCCGAAGCTGCGGCTGACGAAGCCGCCGACGCCGATGACGACCTTGACGAAGACGTCGTCGAGGAAGTCATCGAAGCGGAGGTCGAGGCCGACGCCGACGAGGAATTCGACGAAGTCGAAGTCCCCGACGACGAGGACGTCGACGAAGAGCTCGAAGAGCTCGAGGAAGACGTCGAAGCGGAAGCCGAAGAGCTCGTCGAGGAGATGGACGAGGAGACGGACGAGGCAGCTGCAGACGTGGACGAAGCCGAGACGGACGAAGCGGACCCAGACGAGGGAGGTGACGCCTGATGGCGATCCTCCACGTCGAAGAGATCCGCGACATGACTCCCGCCGAACGGGAGGAAGAACTCGAGGAACTCGAGACCGAACTGCTGAACCAGAAGTCCGTCCTCGCCGCCGGTGGTGCCCCGGAGAACCCGGGACGCATCGGCGAACTCGGTCGCACCGTCGCGCGGATCAAGACGATCCAGCGGGAAGAAGGCGATCTCGAGGACGAAGCGGAAGCAACCGCGGAATAACGATACACCAATGGCACTGACACCCGAGACCCTGCCGCGACACGAACTCAACGGGCTCCCCGTGCGAGTCGTCGAGAGCGACGACTCCTCGCGGGTCGGCCTCGCGGGTCGCGTCGTCATCGAGACGACGAAGACCCTCTCGATAGAGGTTCGCGACGACGGCGAGTCCCGGGTCGTCATGGTGCCGAAGTCGGGCTCGACGTTCGAGTTCGCGATCACAGATGAAGCCGCCGACTCCGTGAAGGAGTCGGGGACTGCGTCCAAACTGGCCGACACTGAACCCGCAGGGGGATCCGAGGAACGATCCTCACCCACTGCGGACTGCGCTGGCGAGGACGTAGCCTACGTTACGGTCGATGGATCGCGGTTGCTCTCACGGCCCGCCCGACGCACGGAAACGAATGGTGACTCACCATGGCAATAGGACTAGACGTTGAAACCCCTCCGGAACCGAACAATCCGGAGGAATACGACTACGAGAAGTGTCCGTTCTACGGCGACCTCTCCGTTCGAGGACAGATCCTCGAGGGGACGGTCGTCTCCACGGACATGGACAAGACCGTAGTCGTCGAGCGAGAGTACGATGTGGCGGTCCCGAAGTACGACCGGCACATGAAACGACGCTCGCGCATCCCGGCACACGTACCGGGCGTGCTCGAGCCACTCTCGGTCGGTGACACGGTCAAGATCGCAGAGACCCGACCACTGTCGAAGACGAAATCGCACGTGGTCGTCGAAGTAACCGCCGAAGCGACCGCGGAGGACCTCGCCGAACTCACGAGCCAGGCCGAGCCTGAGCCGGAGCTGTCGGACGAGGACTTCGCGACGGACGAAGACGAGGGTGACGAGTGATGGAGGCGATGAAAGCCGACGTCACGCAGGGACTCAAGAAGGGATCCCTGGTCACGTGCGCCGACAACACCGGCGCACGTGAGCTGAAGGTCATCAGCGTCGCGGGCTACCACGGCACCAAGAACCGCCAGCCGAAGGCGGGGATCGGTGACAAGGTGACCGTCTCGGTCACCAAGGGTACCCCGGAGATGCGCCGACAGGTCCTCGAGGCCGTCGTCGTCCGCCAGCGGAAGTCGATCCGCCGGCCGGACGGCACGCGCCTCAAGTTCGAGGACAACGCGGCGGTCATCATCGACGAGAACGAGGAGCCCCGCGGCACGGAGATCAAGGGGCCCATCGCCCGCGAAGTCGCGGAACGCTTCGGAGCAATCGCCAGCACGGCGACGATGATCGTATAGATATGACCACGCAACCACACAAACAGCGAACGCAGACGAGAAACGCGCCGCTGCACGAGCGAGGGAAGCAGCTGCACGCGACGCTGTCCGACGACCTCCGCGAGGAGTACGACACCCGTCGAACCCGCGTCAACGCGGGCGACACGGTCGAGGTCATGCGCGGCGACCACGCCGGCGACGAAGGCGAGGTCCTGCGCGCGATCCTCGAGGATGGAACCATCCACGTCGAGGACGTGACCGTCGAGACGGCCGACGGCGAGGAAGTGCCGCGGCCGCTGGACCCGTCGAACGTCCGTCTCACGGAGCTCGACCTCGAGGACGAGCGTCGCGAGGCGCGTCTCGAAGGTGATACCGAATGACGAAACACCAGAAGCGACTGTCGGTTCCGAAGTCCTGGCCGGTCGAGCGAAAGACCGAGACCTTCACGGTGAAGGCCGGTGCCGGCCCGCACGGCGAGGATGGCGTGCCGCTCGTCGTCCTCCTGCGGGACGTGCTCGGCTACGTGGACTCGCGCAAGGAAGCGCGCTACGCACTCTCGGAGGATTCGATCCTCATTAACGGGGACGCGATCAACGACGAACAGCGCCCGATCGGCATGTTCGACATCGTCGCCTTCCCCGCTCTCGAGGAGTACTACCGCGTCTTCCCCGACGAGGGCGGTCGGCTCGCACTGACCGCAATCGACGAGGACGCAGCGGGGAGCCGCCTCGGCAAGATCGAGGGCAAACAGCAGGTTCCCGGCGGCGACACGCAGCTGACGCTCCACGACGGAACGAACGTCCTCACCGATTCCGACGAGTACCGACCGAAGGACTCGATCGTCATCGACAACGACGACAAATCCGTCGTCGCGCACTTCCCGTACGAGGAGGGTGCGCTCGTGACGGCCGTCCGTGGCAACCACGGCGGCAAGGTCGGCGAGATCGACGCGATCGACATCACGCCGGGCAGCGGATCGAACAACGTCGGCGTCTCGATGGACGACGGCGGCTTCGAAACCGTCGAAGAGTACGTCGTCGTCATCGACGAGAACTTCACTGGCGACGCGGATGCGGAATCCGCGAGCACAGGTGATGACGAATGAGCGAAGCCGACAACGCTGACTTCCACGAAATGCGCGAGCCCCGCGTCGAGAAAGTCGTCGTCCACATGGGCGTCGGCCAGGGCGGTCGCGAACTCGGCAAGGCCGAGGACATCATCGAGGAGGTCACGAGTCAGGAGAGCGTCCGCACGCAGGCAAAACGGACCGAACCCGACTTCGGCATCCGTCAGGGCGATCCGATCGGCGCGAAGGTCACCCTTCGCGACCAGGACGCACGCGATTTCCTCGAGACGGCGCTTCCCCTGGCGAACATCTCGTCGTCGCAGTTCGACGACACGGGGAACTTCAGCTTCGGTGTCGCGGAACACACCGATTTCCCCAGCCAGGAGTACGACCCGAACGTCGGGATCTACGGGCTGGACGTCACCGTCAACCTGGTGCGTCCGGGCTACCGCATCGCCAAGCGCGACAAGGCCACCCGATCGATCCCCTCGAGCCACCGACTGACCCCCGAGGACGCTATTTCGTTCCTCGAGGCGAACTTCGACGTGACCGTAGAGGGCACAGACGATGAGTGAAAGCGAAACAGAAAACGACCGCACGGGCGAGCACGCAGCAAAGCGGACGGGACAGATCGAGTCCTGTCAGCGCTGTGGCCGCGAGCAGGGACTCGTCGGAAAGTACGACATCAACCTCTGCCGGCAGTGCTTCCGCGAGATCGCCCGCGACATGGGATTCAGGAAGTATCGATAACATGACCGGAAACGATCCACTCAGTAACGCGCTCTCGGGACTAGATAACGCCGAGAGTGTGGGTCATCTCACCCACGAGGTAACGCCCGCCTCGAACGAAATCGGCAGCGTGCTCGAGGTCTTCTACGACCGCGGGTACATCGACGGCTTCGAGTACGTCGACGACGGTAAAGCCGGTCAGTTCGAGGTCGAATTGAAAGGAGCGATCAACCAGTGCGGCCCCATCAAGCCCCGCTACGCCGTCGGCTCCGAGGACTTCGAGAAGTGGGAGAAGCGCTATCTCCCCGCTCGAGACTTCGGTGCGCTCGTCGTCACGACGAGCAGCGGCATTATGAGCCACTACGAGGCTCGCGAGCAGGGTATTGGGGGCCAGGTGATCGCATAC
Source organism: Natrinema soli (assembly GCF_028618695.1). The sequence continues at coordinate 16,847 of NZ_JAQIVI010000230.1, forward strand.
GTCTACTGACCATGCGAGTAGAACTGGAAATCCCCGAGAACGTAACCGTCGAGGTCGATCGGTTCGACGTGACCGTCGAAGGTCCGGAAGGCAGCGTGACGCGCCGCCTCTGGTACCCCGACGTGACCGTCGAGGCCGACGACGATCAGGTGGTCATCGAAAGCGGTGCCGAGGACGCGAAGACGAATTCGACCGTCGGCACCTTCGAGAGCCACATCCGAAACGCAATCCACGGCGTGACCGAGGGCTGGGAGTACGAGATGGAAGTCTTTTACTCTCACTTCCCGATGCAGGTCCGCGTGGAGGGCGAGGAGGTCGTCATCGAGAACTTCCTCGGCGAAAAGGCACCGCGACGAACGACTATCCACGGTGAGACAAACGTCGCCGTCGACGAGGAGCAGCTCGTCCTGTCCGGCCCCAACAAGGAGGACGTCGGACAGACGGCGGCCGACATCGAGCAGTTGACGAAGGTCAGCGGCAAGGACACCCGCGTCTTCCAGGACGGGGTCTACATCACCACCAAACCCGCCAAAGGAGGCGTCTAAAAGATGGCAGACGATCAATCGAACGACGAGCAAGCCTCGGACGACGCCCGGAGCCTCGAGGACATCAGCGGCGTCGGCACGAGCAAAGCGGACGCGCTGCGCGATGCCGGTTTCGAGTCCATCGAGGACGTCAAGGAAGCCGACCAGGACGACCTGGCCAATGCCGACGGCGTCGGGAACGCGCTCGCAGCCCGTATCAAGGCCGACGTCGGCGACCTCGAGGTCACCGACGAGACCGAGGCCGAGATCGAAGACGAGAGCGTCGAGGAAGAAGAACCCGACGAAGACGTCGAGACGGAGCTGCAGCCCCGCGGGCTGACCGAGAAGACGCCCGAACTCTCCGAGAACGAGGAGCGACTCCTCAACCGCCGACGGAGCGAGGGGAAGCCGCAGTTCAACCGGCAGGACTACCACAAGAAAAAGCGGACGCCGGAATCCTGGCGACGACCCCGCGGCCAGCTGTCCAAGCAGCGCCGCGGTGTCAAGGGCAAGGGCCCGAAAGTCGAGGCCGGTTTCCGCACGCCGAAAGCCGTCCGGGGGAAACACCCCAGCGGCTTCGAGGAAGTCTACGTCGAGAATCTCGACGACCTCGTGGGCGTCGACGGCGACAGCGAGGCGGTCCGGATCGCCTCGGCGGTCGGCGCGCGCAAGCGCGAGCGGATCGAAGAAGAAGCCGAGGATCAGGGCGTTCGCGTCCTGAACCCGACCTACGAGGAAGTCGAGGTGGAATCAGATGACTGATCTGAGCGCACAGAAGCGACTGGCGGCCGACGTCATGGACGTCGGCAAGAACCGCGTCTGGTTCGACCCGGACGCACAGGGAGACATCGCCGAAGCGATCACTCGCGACGAGATACGCGAACTCGTCGACGAGGGTCGCATTCAGGCCGACGAACCCTCTGGCAACTCTCGCGGCCGCGCCCGCGAGCGCAACGCGAAACGCGCCTACGGCCACCAGAACGGCCAGGGTAAGCGCCGCGGCAAGAAGGGCGCACGCCAGAACGAGAAAGAAGAATGGCAGAAGAAGATCCGCGCACAGCGCCGGAAGCTACGCGACCTCCGCGACAAGGGCGAACTGACGCCCACGCAGTACCGCACGCTCTACAAGAAGGCGGGCGGCGGGGAGTTCCGTAGCGTCCAGTACCTGTTGAACTATATCGACGACAACTTCGGTGACCAATAATGGCGACAGGACCACGATACAAAGTGCCGATGCGGCGTCGCCGTGAGGTCCGGACGGACTACCACCAGAGGTTGCGCCTGCTGAAATCGGGAAAGCCCCGCCTCGTTGCTCGCAAGAGTAACAAGCACACTACGGCGCAGCTGATCACTCCCGGACCTCAGGGAGACGAGACGCTTGCAAGCGCGCACTCGAGCGATCTGGCGGAGTACGGCTGGGACGCCCCCACGAGCAACATTTCCGCGGCGTATCTGACCGGCCTCCTGGCCGGCAAACGAGCCGTCGACGCCGGTCTCGAGGAAGCGGTCCTCGACATCGGCCTCAACACGGCCACGCCCGGCAACAAGGTGTTCGCGGTACAGGAGGGCGCGATCGACGCCGGCCTCGAGATCCCGCACAACGACAGCGTACTCGCTGACTGGTCGCGGACGCGCGGCGAGCATATCGCCGACTACGCCGAACAGCTCGACGAGCCGCTGTACAGCGGCGAGTTCGACGCAGCAGATCTCCCCGAACACTTCGACGAGGTACGAGAGGCGATTCTCGAATGAGTAACTACAACGATAGCGGATGGGAACCCGTCACCCGTCTCGGCCGGAAGGTCCAGGAGGGCGAAATCGAGGACATGGAGACCGCCCTCAACTCGGGCCTCCCGCTGAAGGAACCCGAACTCGTCGATCAGCTCCTTCCCGGACTGGAAGACGAAGTGCTGGACATCAACATGGTCCAGCGGATGACCGACTCCGGACGACGCGTGAAGTTCCGCTGCGTCGTCGCCGTCGGCGACCGCAACGGTTTCGTCGGCTACGCCGAGGGTCGAGACGACCAGGTCGGCTCTGCCATCCAGAAGGCGATCGGTATCGCGAAGCTGAACATGATCCAGGTGCCCCGCGGTTCGGGCTCCTGGGAGGACCGTTCGGAACGGCCCCACTCGCTGACGCGGAAGACGACCGGCAAGGCAGGCTCCGTCGTCGTCGAGGTCATTCCGGCCCCCGAAGGGCTCGGACTGGCCGCCAGCGACACCGTCCGTCACGTCCTCGAGCTGGCCGGCATCGAGAACGCCTGGACCAAGAGCCACGGCAACACTCGAACGACGGTCAACCTCGCGAAAGCGACGTACAACGCGCTCGAGAACGCCTCCCAGTCGCGACAGCCGCGACAGCGAGGCGGCCGGGACGAAGCCGAGGTGGCTGACCAATGAAAGCGATCGTCCAGATCCGTGGCGAAGTGAATCGACAGGAAGACGTGCAGGATACCCTGTCGATGCTCAACATCCACAACGTCAATCACTGCACGCTCGTTCCCGAAACCGACCCGTACGAGGGGATGATTGCCAAGGTCAACGACTACGTCGCCGTCGGAGAGCCCGACGCGGACGTGCTCGAGACCCTGCTCGCGAAGCGAGCGGAGCCCCTCGAGGGCAAGCAGGCGGACGTCGACGAGGAGTGGCTGGCCGACAACACCGAGTACGATACCTTCGGTGAACTGGCCGACGCGCTGCTCGACGAGGAGACGACGCTTCGTGACGAAGGACTGTCACCGACGCTTCGACTCCACCCGCCGCGGGGGGGTCATGACGGTATCAAAAAGCCGACCGTCGAGGGCGGCCAACTCGGAAAACATACAACCGGGGAGATTAACGACCTCCTAGAATCGATGCGATAACCATGACGAGCAAAAAACGACGCCAGCGCGGATCGCGGACCCACAGCGGCGGTTCCCACAAGAATCGACGCGGTGCGGGCCATCGCGGTGGCCGCGGCCGTGCCGGGCGCAGCAAACACGAGTTCCACAACTACGAACCGAAGGGGAAACACGGCTTCAAGCGACCCCACGACATCCGCGAGACGGTCGCGGAGATCGACGTCCAGAAGTTAGACGAGGACGCGATCCTCTACGTCGCGGAGGACCTCGCCGAGGAGACCGACGACGGCTACGAACTCGACGCACGCGATATCGTCGAGGACGGCCACGAGGTCGACGTCGTCAAGGTCCTCGGATCGGGCCAGGTCCGCAATCAGCTGACGGTCACTGCGGATGCTTTCTCCGACACGGCCGAGGAGAAGCTCGAGGCCGGCGGCGGTGAGGCGGTCCTCTCCGAGCGCGGCGAGGAACGTGCGGCCGAGGCCGAGGACGACGAAGCCGACGCTGAACAGGACGAGGAATAACTATGGGATGGAAGGAAGCCGCTGAACCGGTCCTGACGAGGATGCCAGCAGTGCGCCGTCCGGAGGGGCACGTCCCCTTCAAGCGGAAGCTGATGTGGACGGTCGGCATCCTCATGTTGTACTTCTTCCTGACGAACATCTCGCTGCTCGGGTTCCAGTCCGGGGGGGCGGACGACCTCTTCGGACAGTTCCGCGCGATCCTCGCCGGGTCGCACGGATCGGTGCTCCAGGTCGGTATCGGACCGATCGTCACCGCGAGCATCGTCTTGCAGCTGCTCGGCGGTGCGAACCTGCTCGGGCTCGATACGGACGATCCCCGAGATCAGGTCCTCTATCAGGGCCTCCAGAAGCTCCTGGTCGTCATGATGGTCATCCTGACCGGGCTTCCGATGGTGTTCGCCGGCGGCTTCCTGCCAGCAGTGCCACAGCTCCAGCTCGGCGGGCTCACCCTCGATCAGACGCAGGTACAGATGCTGATGTTCGCCCAGATCATCGTCGGCGGTATCCTCATCCTCTACATGGACGAGGTCGTCAGCAAGTGGGGCGTCGGCAGCGGGATCGGCCTGTTCATTATCGCCGGCGTGAGCCAGCGACTGGTTTCCGGGCTCGTCAATCCCGTTCAGGGCGGGTTCTTCTTCGACTGGTACCGCATCCTGACCGGACAGGTCGATGTGGGATCGCTCGTCTCCGGCGCCGGCCTGCAGACGCTGTTGCTCGGCGAGGGACACATCATCGCCCTGTTCACGACGGTGCTCATCTTCGGGATCGTCGTCTACGCGGAGTCGGTCCGCGTCGAGATCCCGCTGAGCCACGCCCGGGTCAAGGGCGCTCGCGGTCGCTTCCCCGTGAAGCTCATCTACGCGAGCGTCCTGCCGATGATCCTCGTTCGCGCAGTGCAGGCGAACATACAGTTCATGGGTCAGATCCTGAACAGCCAGTGGGCCGGCATGCCCAGCTGGCTCGGGACCTACTCGTCACAGGGCCAACCTACCGGCGGGTTCTTCTACTACGTGGCCCCGATCTACTCGCCCGACGATTGGATGTGGATCACGGCGAACGTCGCCCAGGAGTGGTGGCAAGTGATGATCCGGATCGGCATCGACGTCACCTTCATGGTCGTCGGTGGCGCGATCTTCGCCATTTTCTGGGTCGAGACGACAGACATGGGCCCCGAATCGACGGCGAAGCAGATCCAGAACTCCGGGATGCAGATCCCCGGGTTCCGACAGAACGTCGGCGTCATCGAGAAGGTCATGGAGCGCTACATTCCGCAGGTGACCGTCATCGGCGGCGCGCTGGTCGGCCTGCTGGCCGTCTGGGCCAACATGCTCGGCACCATCGGCGGTGTGAGCGGAACCGGGCTACTGCTGGCCGTCTCCATCACGTACAAGCTGTACGAGGAGATCGCCGAGGAGCAGATGATGGAGATGCATCCGATGATGCGCGACATGTTCGGCGGCGGCGACTAACGCTCGACTCCCTTCTCTTTCAGTTCTCCAGCCCGCGAGCGGTTGCTCAACTGTACCAGTCGGTATCGAACTGTGGGCCGCCGCCGGCCGGGCCGGTGAGAGGCCTATAGTAGCCACCGAAAGTCAATGTACACCTAATCGAACGACTGCGTTGCGATCAGTGTGTGAATCGTTTCAGTGGCTACTATAATCCACTGCGCGACGTACCCGACACATGGTCAACGCCTTCTGGCTCGATCGGGACCTCGAGCGAACCGCGACGTGGCTCGTCGATCGCCACGTCACGAGCAGCGTCTTCGAGTGTTCGATGGTGCTGACGACGGCGGTTCAGCGAAACGGCTACCCGGAATCCGACGCGCTGTACTTCACGCATCCCGATCACCCGCTGACTCGCTGGGCGGCGCGCTCCCTCGCTAACTGGCGCTCCCTCGCTAACTGGCGCTCCCTCCGGGAGTACACCGACGCGGCTCACGAGGAGTGGCGCTATCGCTGGGATCACGACCCGACGGATCGCCACGGCTGCTGGGCGACCGTTCGATCACTCGACGACGACCGGGTTCGCGGCCTCGAGTGGCCCCGCGAGGGCCGCGAGGACCCGCCGCAGGTGACGGACGGGTGGACGGCCGATGACTACGTCGACGCCTATCGCTACTACTACGCGAACGAGAAGCGGCACCTGTTCGCGTGGTCGAAAGCGCGGTCGATGCCGCCCTGGATCCCGGAGTACACGGTCGACGGGACGGGGTGACGCCCGCTCCGCTCTCGCGTCACGACGGGGACGCGCAGTCTGCAAACGCCGCGTGAGACGTGGGGCCGAGAGACGGGTCGCTGTCGACGCGAGCGATCGGACCGCGTTCGACTGCCGGCGCTTCATACGGACTACTGTAAGTCATTTCCAGCGCGACCGCGTACCGGCCTGCGGTCGCGCCGATAAATCGTTACAGTAGACCGTCTCAGTCTGAGATCGGCCGCATCTCGGTCTGGTCGTGGAGGGAGGCGAGATAGCGAGCGACTTCGTCGTGGGTGTGGGCCCCGACGAGGTGGTTCTCGAGCGTCCGATCGAGTTCCAGTACGTCACGGCAGATCGGACACTCGATCGGCGGTTTGAATGCCATCTGTTCTTCACCATCCGTCCGTTCGAGGGAAAGCGCTACAGCATGCATGTGCCGCACACAATCCGTCTCGAATGTTCCGTCGACCGACACGGTGATCGGTGTCTCGGTGGGCGACTGCCTCGAGCGAACGGGACCCCAGCTATCGGCGTCGGATCTCCCCGTCGAGCGACGGCCGCCGGTACGACCGACCCGTCGGGTAGCGTGCGCAGCGAAAAGGTGTTTCCTCGACGCGGTCGCAGTCCCACTCGATGAGCGACCGAACCGCGACCGACTGGCAGTTCGACGCGGAGTTCGAGACGGTGCTCGAGACGGTGCCCGACGACCAGTTCGATCGGGAACGGTTCGTCCCCGGCGTCGGACCGCTGTCAGCGGACGTGATGCTCGTCGGCGAGGCGCCGGGCGAGCGAGAAGTCGAGCAGGGTGAACCCTTCGTCGGGCAGGCCGGCAAACAACTCGATCGAGCGCTCGAGGCGATCGGTTACGACCGTCGCGACCTCTATATCACCAACCTCGTCAAGGGACGACCGCCGGAGAACCGCGACCCCTACGTCGACGAGATCGAGGCCTGGTGGCCGGTGCTCGAGGCGGAGATCGAGCGCGTCGATCCGAGCGTGCTCGTTCCGCTGGGGAGTTTCGCGACGGACGAACTACTCGATACGGACGAGACGATCACCGACCTGCACGGGCGCGAGTTCGAACGCGAGGTGGGTGGCACCTCGGATTCCTCGAGCGGTGCGAGGCGCGACCGAAGTGAGCGCCTCGATGAAACGGGCGGGGAGGAACGACCCGCGAGCGATTCACCGCGAGAGCGCGAGACCCGCCGCGTCGTGCCGGCGTTCCATCCGGCGGCGGCGCTGTACGACCGGAGCAAGGTCGACGCCGTAGAGTCGGATCTGCGGACGGCCCTCGAGTTGGCGTGACGGAACCGGGATCGCCCGGGTCGTGCAGGCCGAGACGGCTTCCGGGGCGCGGCGGTACTGCCGACGGAATGAGTCCTACCGTTACCGACGACGATGTCGGCAAGCCCGTCGAAAGTGCAGACGGCGAGACGCTCGGTACCGTCGTCAGCGCCGACGCGGAGCGTGCACATCTCGATCCGGAACCGGACATGACCGACTCGATCAACGCCGTGTTCGACTGGGAGCCCGCGTCCGGTGACATCGTCCCGCTCGAGGACGACGCGATCGATGAGATCACCGACGATGCGGTCCGGCTCAGGGCCGAGTTTTCGGCGGAAAGCGTCGCACCGGACGACGAACCCGAACCCGAACTCGATGGGTGACGACGGGGCGGACCGGGACGGAGGCACCGACGGGTGACTCCTCGCCGTCTCTCGGGCGACACCCGTCCGGTCACCAAACGAGATTCTCGAGCGGTGTCGTGCGGGTTACGCCATCCCTTCCGGAGGGGAGCCCGTCCCGACTGACGGTAGGAGGACGATAACAATGCCGTCCGTCGGTGACGGTCAACGCAGTGATCAGGAACGTGCTCGCCGTTCGTCACCGGTCGGACCGTGCGACGGCAGATCCCCGGTCCGCGCTCGTGGAGTCGACAATGTCGCGCTATCGTCGCCTCCCGACTGACCCGGTGTTCGCGTTGACTAATGTCAGTTACTGAGCGGATCGTCGACGGCTTCAAGGCGACGCTGGGAGCTCGTCTCGTCACCAACCTCGCGAACGGGGTGTTGATGCTACTGCTCGCGCGGGAGCTGCTCACGCCCGACGAATATGGATTGCTGTTCTTCGTGATCGCAGTCATCGGCGTCGCGGGGATGTTTACCGACCTCGGAATCGGTCGCTCGGCCGCCCGATACATCTCCGAGTCCAAGGAGTCCGATTCCGGCAAGGTCCCGTACCTCCTCCGGACGTCGCTCGGATTTCGACTGGTGTTGATCGGCATCGTTTCCACCACGCTGGTCGTCGGTCACGAGCAGCTCGCCGCCTTGCTCGAGACACCGGAGGCGGCGACGCTATTGTTGGTCGGCGGCGTCTATCTCGTCTTCCAGTCGCTGAACTCCTACACACAGACGGTCTTTCAGGGGTTCAATCAGGTCGAACTCAGCGCCGTCGTCAACGTCGTCAACAACGTCACGCGGGTCGGCTTCGTCGTCGCCTTTACCGTCCTCGGACTCGGCGTCGTCGGCGCGATGATGGGCTATCTGGTCGGCGCAGTGCTCGCGGCAGGCGTCGGGATCGTCCTCCTCTACCGACGGTTCTACGTGACCTACGACGACGACGGCGGTGAGACGACGCTGCGCAATCGAATGCTGCGGTACAGTATCCCGTTGACCGCCTCGACCAGCGCAAGCATCCTCGACAACCGGATCGATACGGTTCTCGTCGGATTCTTCCTCAATCCGCTGGCCGTGAGCTACTATGTGCTCAGCAAGCAGATCACGGAGTTCGTGCTCGTTCCCGCCGGCTCGCTCGGCTTCTCCGTCTCGCCGACCTACGGCGAACAGAAGGCCAACGACGCGCTCGAGGAGGCGGCGCGGATCTACGAGTCGACGCTGCAGTACGTCCTCCTCCTCTACATTCCGGCGGCAGTCGGGCTGATCCTCGTCGCCGATCCGGCCATTCGGCTCGTGTTCGGCGCGGATTACGCCGGTGCCGTCCCCGTCCTTCAGTTGATGGCGATCTACGTTATCTTCCAGGCGATCACCAACGTGACCACGAACGGGCTGGATTACCTCGGCCGGGCGTCCGACCGCGCGATTGCGAAGGGGGTCACCTCCGCCGCCAACGCCGTCCTCAACGTGCTCTTGATCCCGCGATTCGGCGTCGCCGGGGCGGCGTTCGCTACCGTCGTCACCTACGGCATCTACACGGCCGTCAACGTCTTCGTGATGTACCGCGAGATCGCGTTCGATTACGGCGGCGTCGGCCGATCGGTCGCGCTCATCGCCCTCATTTCCGCGGGGATGGGCGTCGCCGTCCTCGTTCTCGTCCCCTACGTCTCGAACCTGATCGCCCTCACCGGCGTGATCGCACTCGGCGTCGGTATCTGGGGATGCTTGATCACGTTCAGCGGGCTGGTCGATCCTCGAGAGACGCTCGCGCTGTTGACCTAGTCTCGCCGGCGGTCGCTGCTCTCGGCGCTTTCCGGAACTCCCTACTCTCGATTCTCTACTCCTGATTCTCTGCTCGAGACGCAGTTTCGGTCGTTGCGTTCCCTCGAGTGTCGACCGATTGCGTTCGGGTGATCGCCTGCCTGCGCAGTGGCCGATCGCTCACGCTCGACTCGTGGCATTCCGTCCGTCCGTTCGTGCGCTCCCGAGAACGGCCTCCCCCATCGACTCGCCCGTCTACAGTGGTCACAATACCCTTCCGGAGGACTATATACTGGTAACATGTTCATATCAAAATAGGATATAGTCGGCATCGGGAATGTGAACACACGACCCCTCGATTCCGATACCGACGGGGCAGCCCTTCGATCGTTCGTCGATCAGTTCGAGCGGGGTGAGCGACACGCGGCGGTCCAGACCCTGCTCGAGACCGCCGACGAACCGCGGTCGATACTCACGTCACTCTTCGGCGTCGGATACGACGGCTGGTACGCCCTCGTCGCCGACGATATCTCCGGCTCCTGTCTCGATCTCAGCCCCGGCTGGGGACGGACGACGCCGCTCCTGAGTCGACTCGCGGACACGGTATACACGTACCAGCCGACCGATACCGGCAGTCGGCTCCTCGAGGCCCGACCGGCGCTCGAGGGGGCCGACGTCGTGTCGATCGCGGCCGACGACCTCGCCTCGGCGGTCCGAGGTCGTTCGTTCGAGACGATCGTCACGACGGGACCGCGGGCACCGGACGGTGACTTCTTCGATCACGTCGACGGGCTCGCCCCGTCGCTCGAGGACGGTGGCACACTTATCACCGAAATAAACGGCTGGCCCAGAACGACCGGAGTGACGGATCTGGTCGCCTCGAGCGCGGGTCGGCGACGACCGGCGATCGATCCCCGGCGACCGTCTGGCAATCGATTCCCTCGCGGCTCGTCGCGGCCCTCGAGGACAGGGGATTCGACGAAGTCGAACTGTTCGGCCTGCTCCTTGGCGGGAGTCGATACCGTTGGGCAGTACCGGTCGCCGACCCCGACGCCCTCGAGTGGGTGTTGGACACGATCGAAGCAGACACGACGGCCGCTCGGCTGCTCCGAGGTGGTGCAACCCTCGCCAACAGGATGGGGGTCGTCACACAGTCGTGTCCCAGTTACGTCGCCGTCTGTCGAACGCGGCCGTCGGCGTCGGAAACGGACGCCGAATCGCGGGCGGGCTCCGAGCGGACGCGAGTGCTCCGACGCGGCGCGAACCGGTCGATCGTCTTCGAACTCGCCGGCGGCGACCTCGAGTCCGTCCGGAAAGTACCGAACGCCCCCCAGCACGCTCGCTACAACGAACGTGCGGCGTCGACCCTCTCGGCGCTCGCGGCTGCGGACAGCCC
>NZ_JAQIVI010000231.1 GCF_028618695.1 Natrinema soli
GTGGCCGGCCAGATCGCTCGGATTGCCGGCTGTCGCGTGGTCGGGATCACGGGCCGGAACGAGAAGGCCGACTGGCTCACCGGTGACTGCGGCTTCGACGCGGCGCTCAACTACCGAACGAGCGACCTCTCGGCGGCGGTCGCCGACGCCTGCCCGCGCGGCGTCGACCTCTACTTCGAGAACGTTGGCGGGCCGGTGACCGATGCCGTCATGGACCACCTCGTCGATCACTCTCGAGTGGCCGTCTGTGGGAAGATCGCCCTCTACAACGCGGAAAACGGCGACGATCGACTGCGCGGGCCGCGGCGCCTCCACCAACGGACCCGCACGCGCGTTGAGGGGTTTATCGTCAGCGATCACGTCGATCGGTTCGACCATATCGATGCGCGGCTACGGCGGTGGGTCGAGGACGACCGGATCCAGTATCGCGAGACAGTCACTGACGGCATCGAGACCGCTTCTGACGCGTTCCTGGGGCTGTTCGACGGGACGAACGTGGGGAAACAACTCGTCCGGATCGACGACAACTGATCCCGCTGGGGAGACCCGCTCGAACGAGCTCGCGGGCTGCGCCCTCGACGAAGCGGTCGACGCGATAGCAATCCCGGTCGTCGTGGACGGCCGCCGGATCGTCGAGCGCCGAAACGAAATCACCGACGACGGACTGACTTGGTAACCGGTTGATCACCGATCGTCTGCGCTCTCCTCGCCGGTCGAGTTGGCACGTCTGGTCCCCGCATAGTTTCCGCTGACCCACAGACGAGTCGCACCAAATTTCATCCTCACCGCCGCTCCCGGTCGACACCGGACCCGTCGCCGCGACGTTCGGCGTAGATGACCGTACACAGAAAGTAGACGCCGAGCGCAACGGCCGCGAGTCGAGCCGATTCGGTGGGATCGGCGCGATCGAGGACGGCGTGGAGCCACCAGACGTTCCCCAGCGCCGAGTGACTCAGCTCTCGGAAGACCCCACGATAGATCGGCGTCACGCGCCAGAAGTCGGGGAGCAGCGCCCAGCAGCCGCTCGCGACGATGATGGAGGCGTCGTATCGCGTCCGGACGGGGAGATACGCCAGGAGGAGCGTTGCACCGATCGCACCGATCGCGAAGTGTGTCAGGGCGAGGCTCATCGGCTCATCGTTCGATCCGCTACGGTACAAAGCGGGGGTGGTGGACCGTCGCGGCGCTGGTTGTCCCTCGAGCGGATGGCATATTCCGCCTGCCAAAGGAGTAGTCCGTTCGTCCTCGGACGCCGGTGTACGATGAGAGAGCCAGCGGAATGTGATTCACTCATTCCGTCCGTACTCTTGTAACCAGATCGGGAATGAGTGGCTGAGGCTGTGAAACCTCGCGACGACATCGAGGACAGAAACCATCATTGGCTCTGTTGAAAATTCTGAACAGTAATACATTCCGCTTAATTGCTTGATAGATAAGACTGGCTTCCTATCGTCAGTATAATAATTTAAAACATTCCTCATAAGTTTTTTCCGACACGGACTGAAACCGCCACGAAAATGAAGTACACTGACGCCCTCCGGTGGACATTGTTATATCGAGCGATGGCGACCGGAGCGTTCCTGACCGGGCTCGCCCTCCTGGGCATCGGCCTCGTCGCCGGATTCGGCGAAGCCATCTCGCTCTTCGTTTCAGATTTCCCGTCGAACGTCGGGCCGGCAATTGAGCAGGCAAACCCGATAATCACGCTCATCTTCGGAGCCCTCGGTGTGCTTACCTGGCAGATTGGGAAAACCTACGCACTGTTTGTGACCTTGCCCCGGTCGATTGCGCGACGGTCGGCGAAATCGAACAAGCGAGACAGTCAAGTGCACGAAGAGATCCAGGAACTCGACGAGCGACTCGCGAACGTGGAGGCCGAAATGACGGCAATCAGAGAGGGCGTTCAGCAGCTCTCTCACGAGACGACGGCTGACGATAGCGATGTTGGTATCGGATCCGATGACAGTGTGACGATCAATTCGTCTCCAACAGACGATCCAGGATCGTCGGGTGACTGATTCACTCCTCTCCGTCTACATAAGAGCCACATACCAATGAATTAAATTGCAGTGGTCAGAAGCAGGGTTAGAGTCGCTTCTCTGGTTGAATTTGGTGCAGTATGCCGATCCCGAGCAGTTCGCGGCGTTCGCCGACGAACTGCTCGAGCGATCAGCCAAAACAGCCATCACAATGGAGGTGTCAGTTGACGCTACCAGAGGCGAACTCTAGACGAGTTTGGGACGGGACCAAACGTTTCGTCTGCCGTTGTGGGTGCTCGCGGAAGACTCAGTCACTGTTCTCACCAGAGAAGTCGAAGAGGAACTGTGCGGTGGCGTCCTCGCCCGTCGGCGTCTGCTGGCCGTCGGCTGTATTCGCGAACACGATGCCTGGTCAGTGTTATCGACCTCCGAGTAGCGCACTTCGACGCGGTCGTCGACGCCGAACTCGGGGGCAGCGGATCAGTCAAGACGTGGTTCGACGTCGCGATGACTCACGTCGATACCGAAATCCTCGAGTGAGGTCGTCGCGCCTCCTTCAGTCCGTCGAGCTAGCTGTTTGAGGATTGGAGATAATGCTGATACTGGTTTTCGTAGGCGACACACGACGGAAGTGTCGCCATGTCAACGGTCGTCGCGATTTCCGTATTAATGTGCCGGGGATTTGGGGATTCGAGGCGTTGTTGTGGCGTCAGAGCAATCATTCTCTGCTATCGTCGAATCAGGGCATGATTTTGAAGAGAACAAGCAACACCATCAACTGTTTGCGTCGGTGTGGTATCAGCGCATCCAACGGCCAATGCTTGTCCGAGATCATCACGTCAAAGTCGAATTTAGCGCTCTCGGCTGCGGTGGGCGACGAATCGGCAACGCGTCGCTTTCGGTACCTTCGAGCGCGAGTCAGTAGGACAACGACTTTGGGACTGGACCTGAATCCCTGGGCCAATGGGTGACGACGCCGACGGAGCAGTCTACTACGTGATCAGTGACCTCCACATCGGCGGTGACGAACAACTCGAGCACGTTGAGTTTCTCGAGGAACTGCTCGACTTTCTCGAGCGACTTGAACGGACCGACGAGGATGCCGAGCTGATCGTCAACGGCGACGCGTTCGGCCTCTGGGAGTTTACCGATATCCAGGGTACCGCGAAGTTCGACGCGTTGCTCGAGGCCTACCCCGAGCTTTTCGCCCAGCTCCGGGCAACAGGCGAGAACATTCCCATCACGCTATTGCCCGGGAACCACGACTACGAGCTGGCCGCCTACGAGGAGTACGTCGAGCGATTCGCCGAGTACAACGTTGGCCTCGTCCAAGAGGAGTCGATCACCCGCCCTGTCGGCGACCGCGAGATCTGGTTTGAGCACGGGATGCAGCGCGATCCGAACAATCGGATCGAGGACTTCGGAAACGCGCACGTGACGCCGCTGGGGTACTACGTCAATCACCACGTGACGAGTCGTGCCGGCAAGCTCTCGGACCGCGGCCGGTACAACTGGCTGAAGGACATCCAAGCGGTGACACCGATCGAACGCATCCCCGTCTGGATGACCTCGAAGTACTTCTACCGCGAGATGAACCCGCTGCTGCGGTACGCTGCGGTGCCGTTCCTGTTGCTGTTCAACATCAGCATCGTGCTCGCGGTGCTGGTGGGACTGGATCTGGTGGGCGTCTGGACGGCGCCGACCGAAGCCGTCGAGAGCGCTCTCGGCCACCTCGGTCCGGTCGCGCCGGTGGTCTACGGATTACTTGCGGCCAACGTGGCAATCGTCGGGATCCTGCTGCTGCTGGCGATCCCGCTGTATTTTGTCCTCCGGGACGTCAGAAAGACCCTGGATCGGTTCGGAGTCTTTGAGACCGAAGAGCCGCCCGAGCCCGAGGAACTCGACGCCGAGGCGGTATTGGCCGCCTCGTCCGACAAACCGTCGGGGACAGACGAGCGAACCGATGGGGCGACGCTCGATGAGCCGGCTCACCCAGATGAACCCTACGTCCAGGCCGCCCGGGGGGTTTTCGAGGATCGCCCGGAGACCGCGGTCTTCTGCTACGGTCACACCCACCGACCGTCGGTGAGTGAGGTCGACGATCGACTCGTTGTCAACACAGGCACCTGGCTGAAGCGACTCCACCGCCGGGACATCGTCGCGGGGTTGCTTCCGCCGGTCTTCTACCCGACGTTCCAGCTGGGGTACGTCCGGATCGCCGACGAACCTGAGAGTGTCGCCGTGGAGTACGAGACCGTCGAGAAGCCGGATCCGGTTTCAGATGAACTCACCCTCACCGAACGGCTGCTCACCGTCAGTCGGGAGTCCGAGCCCGAGATCCCCGAACGGTCAGTCGTCGCCGACGACGCAACCGTCGCCATCCCCGAGCCGTCCGAGTGACCGGTTCGGTTCGAGTCGATTGGATCGATCTCAAAGCGCGAATCATTCTACTGTTCCATTGGTGAACTCATGCTTTAGAAGCAGTTGGCCAAGGACGTTTTGTGAGGGACTGAATCTCCGCAAACGGAGAGAAGGCTACACCTACCTCCAGCTCGCCGTGGCGTGGTGTCCATATCTCCAATAACGGGACCCTTGAGGCAGGGGGAGTTCACCGCCCTCCAATAGAGCGACGGCCAGAGGTGGGCACTAGTCCCCTGTATTCGAAGACTCAGAGACGCCGCGAGCCTCGAAGGTGATACGATACTTGGCTGCTGCCGCACAGTTATCTACTGAAAAGGTATTCGCCTTCTCTTCTTGGGGATGAAGTCCAAACTGAATCACGTCGCCACCCACTGCAGTTCCGTTTTCGTCGACGACCTCTCCGACAGCGTCGAACCAGATATCGTGTGTCGAGGAGGCATTACGCACTTCAAAGTTGATAGTACAGAGATGCGATCCCTGCCCGGATTCCCAACCAAATTCGTGGTGAACGACCTCGAGATATCCCTCGAGTTCGGAGTCCATGCTGATTTCTGCGTCCATCTGAGTCGTTGGTGGGGTCTCGTTGTCCGTCTCGTTATCGGCCGGTTGTTCGTCATCCCCGTTTTGGTCATCAGTCTGATTCCCGTTTTGGTCACTACTTTCGTTTTCTTGGCTAGTGTCGCTTTCGTTTTGCTCGGTACGATTCCCATTCTGATCAGTATCCGCTTCCGTCTCCTCGTCGGACTCAGTCTCGGTGGAATTGTTACCGAGATCCTCGTTCTCAGACGGCGATCCATCGGCAGCTGACTCGTTTCCGTCGTTCTCTGACTCCGGGTTCAATGATGAACATCCTGCAAGAGCACTAGCCATCGAGACACCTGCGATCTTTGTGAACGTCCTTCGTTCCATGTTTATTTCTGGAGATCGTTATTAATAAGCCTATCCACCAGAGGTATTATCTATCCGTAATTAATTAAATGCCTGATTATATTGCCAGATCTTATCCCTCGATATCACAGTGATTCGACCCAGAAGCTCATATCTCTAGTCGTGGAGGAAGCGGACACGAAGAAGCTATGGACGCTTCACAGTGAGTTACAAGCGGCCAGGGAGACTGTTCTAGGCGTGACCCGGACGATTCACCGCTGGTGTTTGAAACGATCACTGCCTGTCTAGGGGTATCAGCGGGCTGGACAAATAGCAGTTAATTCGTCTCCTCGACAGACATATACGACATCGCCATCGACAATACACTCGACATCGAGAGCATCTCTCCACTGAGTCTCGTCGAACGTGAACCGCCATTTCTCGCTGCCATCGTTGAGATCGAAAGCGACGACTTCGTCAGATGTCGACGATCCATGCACACTGTAGGCGACGATCACAGTGTCACCGACAATTGTTGGCGGGCCGTACGAGTATGTCCCGTCTTTCTCCCAAGAGGCGTTCTCACCGCTCGATTCGAGCCCATGTCGGCCCTGGGTTACTACTTGTGTCTCGTTGACAGCGGGGGTCAGCGTATTCGAACTATGAGGGGTAGGTTCCGCAGTAGATGGATCACACTCGAGAGTTTGTTCGTTACTGGTCTGACCGAGATAGATCGTATCCTCGGTCACCATCAGGCTATCAGCGTAATTGCCGGGGTCTAAGTGTTCCGCCAAGCGGATGGATCCCGTCAGTGGATCAAGTGCAACGATCCCATCTGCATCGATGGTGACTTCACTCCGTCGTTTGTCGAGCAGCGCCCAGAGTGTGTCCGCCGATGCAGCAATCGCCGTAGTCTTCGGGTTGCACACGTAACTTGCTTCAATGGGATCGTCGTCGGCTCGGGATGTCACGGTGATGGATTCATGTTCCCACCGGAGTGACCCATTAGCCGCGTCGAACGCGCGAAGGACTCCATCTACGATCACATAGACTGTTTCGAATACAACGAGTGGCGCTGAAACGAGCGCGTCACTACCCAGTGGGGTACGCCAGTCGACACTGCCACTCTCGGCATCGATCGCCGTTAGTTCCTCGCCGGTCACATAGACCGTATTGTGAGCCACCGCTGGCGCCCTGTCGGCATACCCGTCAGTCGATGTCCAGAGAGTGGTCCCGTCGTCCGCATCGATCGCGTGTACTTCCTCTGCCGTTTGGAGGTATACCGTTCCATCGTTGACGACGACGTTCCCAGCTCCGTCATATTGCCAGGCGACTGTTTCCAACTGCTCGAAGTCATCTGACGACGGAATGTACCGGGTGTTTCCCGGAGTCCCGCCATGCGATGACCATTCCACTGCTTCTTGCACCATGGGTTGCTCGTCAGTTGATTGTGCCGCAGCGGTTCCGAACGATGCAAGCAGTCCGCTCGTTGAAAGCGCTATTCCCGTCGACAGTACTGATCGCCGGTTCCAATCGGCCATAGTCCTATGCCCGTTTCCGCCCACTTCTATATCTAGCTCCTAGAGTAATAATCAGATTCCAACAGGCAGAGATATTATTGCATATTCAGAAAATATAAAATAAGATAACGAGAATCGGATGTAGGTGCTGGTTACTCATTCTTCATTGATGCGTAAGTCGTCACAGACGTCCTCTCACTATAACCATCCACTATCCCTTAATATTATAGCGCTACCCCATTTCCATATCTGAAACCATTATATTTTTGGCCTACATTTTATTTCTCTTCTCTACTGGCTAATTACTTTATAGCAACCATATATCACTGTCATCTACAGTAACACCACTCTGAAAATGTGTCCATCATCACAGACAATAACCGAAGAAAGTCACCGACTGCCCCGTATATACGCAACGAATAATAAGAAATAAAATAATGTCACAAACTGCCAACACTCAGTCCACAATCCGAGCAGAGCGCGAGAATACCCTTTCCCTCGAGGACGACGACCAAGCTCAGCCCAGTCAACAGAATCGGTCGGGCGTACGCCTTGAGGCAACGGCGGCTGTCGAGACCCTGGAGTGCCGGCTCTCTGCACAGACCGCAGGCGTCGTTACAGCCTATTTGACCGACGACTCGGGAGCCGTATTAGAACGACAAACGATTGCCACGCTCGAGGGAGGCGATACCTTTGAGTTCGTGTCCGGCCTTGACGCCGGGGAAGCGTATTGGATTCTCTGTGATGCGCAAGGGCGGGAGTATGTCCGCGGTCGGGCCGCCGTCAACTATCCCCGCGAGAGTGGGGCGATAACCGCCACGCATGGAATTTACACGGAAGGAGGCTCACGATCACAGAACTACCGGTACTGTATCGACCGGATTCGAACGGGGCCGACGGCCAGTGAGATTGGAGGCGTGCTCGATCTCGAGCGCGACGACGAGGCGCAATCGTGGAGCGATTTGTCCAAGCGGTCCGGTGTCCGCCTCCGTGCGACCGCAGCCGTTTCCGGTCTCGAGTGTCGGATCTCCACCGAAACGGAGGGCCTCACGACGGCGTACGTAACCACTGATTCGGGGTCCGTCCTCGCCCAACAACCGATCGGAGATCTCGAAGCCGGCGACGCGTTTGTCCTCGATGTGGACCTCAGTGCCGGGGAGACCTACTGGGTCGTCTGCGATGCTGACGGACAGAGTTTTGTTCGCGGTCGAGCCGCCGTTGATTACCCACTCGAAAGCGATGTTCTCGAGGCCACCCATGGGATTTATGCCGGCGACGGCGCCCAATCGGACCAGTATCGGTACTGCCTCGACCGCATTCAACCAACGGCGGCAAGTAGCCAGATCGGTGCCACGCTCACGCTTGGCAGTGATGAGATAGGTCAATCGTGGAGTGGATTGACACAGCCGTCCGGCGTTCGCATCGAGACAACGGAGGAAATCGGTGGCATAGAGTGTCGACTCTCGGCAGCAACTCAAGGGATCACTACGGCCTATCTGACGAGCGATACGGGAGAGATCATAGAGCGGCAAACACTTGTGATGCACGAGGCAGGGGACACGTTCACGTTCGATACGCGACTCGAGGCTGACACCGCCTACCGGCTTCTGTGCGGGGCGCGTGGACAGGAGTACGTGCGAGGCCGAACCGAAGTCGACTACCCCCGCAGGAGTGATTCCATCGTGGCGACCAACGGTATCTACAGTGGCAGAAGCTTCTCGAGCAACTATCGGTACTGTCTTGACCGGGTTCGGCCGGCTACCGATGGCCAGAGCGCTTCGGAGTCCATCGGGGAAAGCGGGACACCACTCGATCTCCAGACCGATGAGACGGCCCAATCATGGCGAAGTCTCACTGAGCCGGCTGGTGTACGACTCCAGGCGACCGAACAGATCGCTGGATTGGAATGCCGCCTCTCGACGCTGACCGACGAGGTGACGACGGCCTATCTCACAGACGATTCGGGAACCGTTCTCGCTCAGCAATCACTCACAGACAGCGAAGCTGGCGATATCATCACCTTCGACGTAGAACTCGCTGCCGACGCGTACTATCGGATCCTGTGTGATGCCGACGGCCAGAGGTACGTTCGCGGCCGAGCCGCCATCGAGTACCCGCTCGAGGGTGACTCGCTGAGGGTTACCGACGGCGTTTACAGCGGCGATGCACTCTCGAGCAGCTATCGCTACTGTATCGATCAGATTACGCCAGTCGTTGCAGACCGTGAGTTGACCGAAGGGCTCGGAACTCGTCCCACAGACGTTACGGTCGTCAACGTCCTCGAACACCCGGCGATCGACGCCTCGGGTGATCTATCGGCGGAGATCCTCTCGTATCTCGAGGCCCAGAACGAAATCAATCACGCGTTCGTACTCCCGATGGGCACCTACACCTGGAACACTGGGTTCTATCTCGGCGGGTCCCTCGAGTATCTCGAGATCAGTGGCGATCCGCGAGCCACGCTGCAAGTTCGAGATCCTGCCGTCGACGTTGCGTTCGAGTTCGGGCGCTGGGGGAATACGAATCCACCCCAACGCGTCGTTCTTCGGAACCTCGATGTCGATATCGACGATCAACCCGATCGCGACGCCGGCCTCCTTATTGCGCACGTGAATAGCTGTCTGGTCGATAATATCGAGCTGATTGGCCAGCGCTGGCGTCACGGCCCCGAGGGAGGCGATCGGTACACCTGTTTAGTCAATACCCGCGATACGGAGGGTCTCTCGGTGATTCGCAATCTTTCGCTCCCGGATGGCGACCGTGAGGATCCGGCCTTCTCATCGGTCGGCCACTCGATCGGGATCAGTGCCGACCCGCCACACAACGGCGTGAACGTGTGGACCCAATGTTACGTCGAAGAGTTCGTTGATAACGGCTTCTACGTCCGAAACAGTCCCGGATACAATATCGTCGACCACAGTCTGGCCGTCAACTGCGGGAACGGGAGCGTCCGACTGGGAGAAGCGGATGAAGCCCGTGATTGTAAGATCCGCCTCGATCGCGGATCGGAGCAAACCTACCCTGGCACTGGCCTCTGGCTGAACGGGGACCAGCCCACTGCCGAACGGATTACTATCGATGGGAGTGATGCCCACAACGACCTCCTGCGAGTCAACAGCGGGGCAGACGGGGGACATGTTCGAGACCTCAGTCTCCGTTGTGGGTCCAGTGCTACCGCGCCCACTGTGCGGTGTTCGTCCACCAGCGAGACAGATCTGCAAGGCGTTCTCATCGAGGATTTCGCGATTACTGATGTCTCGACGGCCAACAATAATCCGAGTGTCAACATACGACGATCCGATGTCACATTCCGGTCCGGAGTGATCGATGTCGCGAATCGTCCGGCACTCGGTGGAACTGAGATGCCAACGCTCGAGGACATCGAAATACGGTGAACTGATCGAGCTCTCTCATCCGGCATACACGAGCCGGCGGTGTTCGCAATGCGGAACGACACTTTGAGAGAACCGGCCGTCGCAAACGGAATTCTGTTGCCAAAAGTGAGGCTACGAAGTGACCGCGGATTCCATCGCGGTCGTCGGACGGAGTCCGGCGGGCAGTAAAGCCGCTACGCGACTTTGCGACAGTGAAGAACAGCGGATTTACGATGCTCCGTGCAGGACAAAAGTCCCCGCCCGCAAGTCGAGGACGCTGAACGTCAACGGCGAGTATTCGCCTGCCGAGTAGTAACGGCCAGAACGGGAGTCTACCGACACGCTTCGCCCTGCGGGCGGAGAAGGTGACAACCATCACCAACTACGAACGCCGAGTCAATCCGGAAAGGACCGCCATCACGGCGGGAGACCCCCTCTGAAAATCCTGCGTTCTCTGCCATCCTCGAAAGACGAATCAACAGCCGGAGTAGTCAGTGATTGCCCTGTCTGTTCTACATATAGAACATATAGAAAATTGTGAATGACAGCGAAGAGACCGATTACTAATCACCAGCATCGACAACGGCTCACATATGGAGAGACGAAAAGTACTCCTCGGCAGTGGTACCGTGCTTGCAACCGTCTTGGCTGGCTGTGGTAGTAATACCGATACAAGCGGAGAATCACCCTCTACTGGCGGTAGCGGAGAGGGAGGCGGCAAAAAGGACGAGAACAAAGAGAAATCAGATTCAGATACCGGCAACAAGTCGGATGAAAAGCCTGCTGACAAACCGGACGACACCGACGACGGGGAGAAGAAGAAGACCCCTATCCCCGGCTTCGATCGCGAAGCGTTCGAACTCGAGAGTGAGGTAATTGAGATAAAAGAACTCACGTATCGCAAACGGAAACTCGAGGTACGCGTGATGATCAAGACAGACGACCAGGACGAGCTGATCGAAGAACTCCGCGAACTCGCGCCTGCCCTTCGGCGCGCGATCACCGATGCTACTGAGTTCCTTACAGCAATCGAAGAGGTCACCTTCTCCCTATACGACGAACACAAAAACAGGGTAGTCGGGTTCTTCGTCGACGTTGCCTGGCTGCGAGAGTTCCTGCGTGGGACTATGAGCGAGGACGAACTCATTGAGCGTGCCCGCGGGACGATGAGTGCAGCCTGACAACCCGCTGCGCCTGAAGACGCATCCACGCCGAAACACGGCGAGGAACCGTGCATTCGAGGTGCGCCGGGAGTGGAAGCACTAGGACACGGCGACAGCCGGCTCAAGCCAAAAACGCCTGGAAACGCTCCCCGGGACACCCCGCATTATTGATAGGGACCCTGAAAGTCGGAATCGTTAACTCGCTCCCGATACCGCGTCAAGACAGATGGGGTCCCAACGGCTGTGGAAAGCAGCGGTGACAGTCTTCGCCGTGGCGGTCACGGCGCGATTGTTGCCCCTGCTGTGGACGCCGTATCCGTTTAATCCGGACGGCTTCATGTTCGCCGCCTGGGCACGGGACACTATTGCGGCTGGCGCGCTCGCCGACTCGATCGGCCCCCACGGCTACGTCTTCCCGACGCTGCTCTCCGTGGGGACGATCATCACCGGGGTCGCGCCGCTCTGGCTCGCCCAGCCGGTCATCGCTGTGATCGGCGCGCTGCCGCCGGTCATCGCAGTCGTGTTAGTCTGGCGCTGTACACCCATGGCCGGCCACACGGCCGCCACCGGGGCGATCGCGGCGACGGCTGCGGGGCTGACATTAGCACTCGAGGGAGTCTATCTCCGCCGGACGGTGACGGTAAGCTACGAGGTGCTTGGGCTCCTCTTCGTCGTCGCGCTCGCGATCGCCGCACAGCGGGTCCTGCAGACACGCCGCCCAGCCTGGGTGCTCGTGACCGTGCTCGTGCTGGTCGTCCTCCCGATCACCCACCATCTCAGCACGTTTATGGCCGCCCTGACCCTGACGGGACTCGTCGTGCTGGCGGTCGCCCGCGATGGCCGGGCCGTACTCAAGCCCGGGCTGGTCTTGCTTGGGCCGTTTTGGGGGTATCTCGGCGGGTACTACGCGCTGACACGGCCGCCGTATACTGCCGAAGTGGCAGCGAAACCGGGGCTGTTCGTCGCCTGGCTCGTTGTGTTGGGCGCCGGCGCGCTGTGGCTCGCCCGAACCAGCGCTCGGAGTGCGCGGCTCGCGATCGGCACCGTGATCGGGAGTGGGTTCGCCATCCTCGGTGCGAACGCATACTGGGACCTCTTCCCAGTCACCGCGACGACGCCAGCCCAGCTGCTCATTTATGTGGCCCCCCTACTGGTCCTTGCCGGCCTCGCGAGCTGGGGGGTACCGGTCGGAACGGGCCGGACCGGCACCCGCGCGATCGTACTCGCACTCCTCATGGCCCCGATCGCCTGGGTTGGCTTCGCGCTCACCGCCGGGGTCGACCCGGTATACATGGACTTCGTCCGCCGCGGGCAGACATTTGTTCATCTTGCTGCGGCCGTCTGTGCCGGGGTGGCGATGGTCGCCCTCGCACGGCGGTGGCCTGCCCCGTCCCGGGCGAAATCCCTCGTAACTGTCGGGGTGCCACTCGTGCTCTGTCTCTGTGCGCTTGTATCGCTCCCGGTGGCGTTTGCTGGCCTCGAGGCCCTTGCGTATCAGGGGACGACGACCACAGAGGAGTTCGAGACGGCGACGTTCGCCGCGACGACACTCGATGGGGAGTGGACCAGCGACGACCACATCAGCCGGGTCTCGGGCAACTACTATCAGACGGCTGCATCCCCCCAGCCGACGTATAGCTGGCTGCAAGGAGGCGCCCTCCGGTGTCCCACGATCATGCAAGCGTCCTGGCAGACGGTCGGCGCCCAGCGGTATCCCGACTCCCCACGCTCGCTCGACCCGACCGTCTACGCTGCCACCAAAGCGAGCAATTCGGTCGTGTATACAACGACGGGGGCCGACCCGTTGACACTCGTCGTCCCCCCAAACGGGAGCACCTGTTGAGACCGGCGCTGATCGACATCTGTCCTCTTGGAGCCCACAGTGCCTCGAGAGACCGCCTGTAGGAGAGTGCCGACAGCCGTGATCGCTGGCCCACCCCGACAGATCTGCAACGGCCGTCCCCTGTCCCTGGATTGCAGCCAGCCAGCACTGTTTGTTGCAGTGAAACAGCGACGATCAGAACAGGTAGGCCGGACCAAACCCCGGTAGGCAGTCAGAAACAATGGCCGGCATCGTCATCTGAACCGTCAGGCTTTGTTTCATGAGTATCTATCAGCGATCACAACCGGGAGCCGCCTGCGGGCGATCGACCAGCAGGGTTCCGGTCGCACCCTATCCGGGCTGTCTGCTGGACACCGACCGTGGTCTCGGTGCGGGCGACACTCAGCCACGTTCATCAGGAGTAGTTGCACTCAGACGATCGCAGCTCAACGGCGAACAGAGGTAGCTTTGAGGGCACGATGACGAGCAGCGACCGCAGTCGGTACAACCGCTGGTGTGGCCTCATCGCGTTGACGATCGCCAGAGTCCGCAGACAACTCACGACAGCCGCCCAGGGGCGGCTCATCGCGACCGTCCTCATCGTCGCAGTGACCGTCGCCAATCTCATCCTCGTCACTGGCGTTGCACTCGCACTCGCTGATGAGCAGGCGCTTGCTCATGACGCCGCGGTCCAAGTTCACCCTGATGAGGGCAGTGTGCAGTCATCAGTAGCCGGCGTCGAGCCGCCTCGGCTGGGGGCAACACATGAGCGGGCCGCGATGATCAGCGAGCGCGAGGGCGTCACCCATGCCTCACCGGTGCTCGCCGAGCCGATCCAGGTCAAATCCCCCGAGACCGGGCACACCACGTCCCTCCTCGTTGTTGGGGTCGTTCCTGGGTCGGAGTCGGCAATGGTCGCTGGCCTGCCGACTGGCTCACTGACGGCAGGCGATCCCTTCTACGAAGGGGGTGGCGCTGCCGGAGGGCCGCCTGGGGAAATCGTTCTCTCGACGGCGGCCGGCGAGAAGCTCAACGCATCGACTGGTGAGACGCTCACGCTCGCGAGCGTCCGTGCCGACTACAACGGGACACCCACCAATGAGACATCCAACGGGACAGCCACTACCGAACCAGTCGCCATGGCCGCCGATTACAACAGAACGGCCGCCGTGACGGCCATCGAACCACGCACGGCTGATAACACCGAAATGCCAGTTGCGCTGGTACACCTGAGTACCTTGCAGTCGCTGACGAACGCCACCGACGCTGATCTTGCCGATCAAGTACTTATCTGGGGTGACCAGACAGCCGCGCAGGCGGGCGGCACAGCGGCGTATCCGAACGCAACAGTTGAGACAGCGGACACAACCCAGTTCGGGTCGCTGTTCGACGACACGCTCGCGCTCGTGACGACTGTGCTTGCACTGGTGATCGCGGGCACCATCTGTTCGCTGTTCGTCGCGACAACCACCGGCCTGACGGTCGAAGCCGATCGGCAGACGCTGGCCATGCTCGAGGCGATCGGGTTTCCGGTTCAGAGCCGTCTCCTGATCATTGCAGTGACAGCGATCGTGACGACGGGGTGTGGCGCAGTGCTTGGACTTGGCCTCGGGATCGGCGGCATCCTCGTCGTCAACGCACTCGCGACGGCAACCATCGCCCCGAGTGCGGTTGCCGCTATCCATCCCTTGTTTCTCCCATACGCACTCGGTATCGCACTGGTGTCGGCAGTGGTGGCCCTGCCGTATCCGCTCGTCCTCGCCGCTCGAACGAATGTGCTCGCGGAGGTCGGCCGATGACACTGCGCACACTGCTGATCCGGGCACGGGCGATCGCCGGCCTCGGCGTCGCACAGCTCCGCCATACCAGCGGCCGAACCGCACTCGCAGTGGGTGGAGTCATGCTGGCCGTGCTCGCAGTGACCCTGCTCACCGGGCTCGGTCTCGGGGTGGTCGAGACGGGGCAGGAGAAGTTCGACGCGGCCAACCGTGATATCTGGATTACTGGTGGCCCCGCTGCGGACGCGACAACCGCCGAAAACGAGGTTACCAACGCACCAGCCATCGCCGCGAACATCAGCGAGCGTGATGACGTCAAGAACGGGGACGTCTCCGTTACTGCGATACACGAACTATATATTGGGACGGAACCTACGGAGGTCGATCGCATCACCGCCGTCGGGATCCAGGGCACGCATGCGGAGTTTGAGTTCGAAGCAGGACAGGGGTTCTCGTCAGAGACCTATGAAAACTATGCCAGTGCCGATCCCGCCGACCGCCCGTCGAACATCACCGTCATCAATCCTGCCATCGCCGAGCGGTACGATCTTGATGTTGGCGACACGGTCTATCTTGGCGCGAGTCGCCAACAGACACAGCCGTACACCGTCGTCGGTATCGGCGCCTACTACTCGCAGTATCTCGGCACGCCGACGCTGACGCTGCCCCTCGAGGAACTGCAAACGATGACCGGAACCGCTGGCTCGGATCGGGCATCCTTCATCACCGCCAACATCGCCGACAACGCCGACCGGGAGGCTGTCCGGGACGAGATCCAGGCCGCGTATCCGGCATACGATGTCCAAACCAGTGACGATCAGTTCGCCACACTGGTCGGCGATCGCCTCCTTATCGTCGCCAGCGGCATAACCCTCGTCGGCCTCGCGATCGTCGGCGGTGTCACGTTGACGGCGAATCTCCTCGTGTTGGTGACATACCAGCAACGTGAGTCACTCGCTGCACTCCGAGCACTCGGGCTCTCACGCTGGCTGCTCGCCGGGCTCATTGGGATCGAGGGCCTCATTATCGGGTGTCTCGGGGGCGTCCTTGGCCTTGCAGCCACCCCGCTGGTCGCACGCGGCTTGAATCACCTCTCGGTCGCCGTTTTCGGGTTCGAGCGCATCGTCCGCCTCTCGGTTGAAGTGTACGCGCTCGGATTCGTAACAGCACTCATCGTCGGGACGATAGTCGCACTCATCACCGGCTGGCAGGCGAGTCGGTCTGCGACGATGAGTGCGCTCGAGTCGTGACCCTCCCTCGAGAGCAGCCGTGAGATGTGGTGGTCGGAAGCCAGCATTTCCGTCCCGCATTCGACTCCCGGCACCAGTCGTGGCTGGCCACTGTCGTCTGAAGCAGCGAATGCTGTCGCAAGTCTGCGTGTTAGGTCTCCGAAACCAAGCCCCCAGCCTGCAGCCTCACGGTCCGCTCGAACATCGATGCGAGCGCTGGATCGTGGCTGATCGTGACGAGTGCCGTGTCGGCGGACTCATGAAGCGCCACTAAGAGGTCCATGACCTGGTCGGTCGTTTCGGGATCGAGCTGTCCGGTCGGCTCATCGGCGAGGACGACCGCTGGCCGGTTGGCCAGCGCCCGCGCGATCGCAACGCGCTGTTTTTCGCCCCCACTGAGCGTCGCTGGGTAGCGATCCGCCCGGTCGGCGATGTCGAGGCGGCCGAGTACGTCATCGACCCAGTCCGCCTCGTGGGATCCGCCATGCGTCTGGGGCAAGAGTGCGTTTTCGCGCGCGGTTAAATCCGGCACCAGCTGGAAATCCTGAAAGACAAAGCCGATCGCGTCTCGTCGCAGCTGGGCGCGGCGGCGCTCCGGGAGGGTACTGGCGTCGGTCCCGTCAACCAGCAGCCGCCCGGTATCAGGCGTCTCGAGGAGACCCAGGACCGAAAAAAGGGTCGTTTTGCCGGCGCCACTCGGGCCGCGGATGAGCGTTCGCGAGCCAGCCGAGATCGAGAGCGTGACATCGTCAAGGATGACCTGGCCGGCGCGGCGGACCGAGATCCCTTCTGCTGCCAATACCGATTCATCACTGGACACGGGCGTAAATTCGGGCGACACGACTTAGGTGTCCTCCTCTGCAGGTAGTGTCTGCTGTGGCCCAGCCTCGGCAGACCTGGGAGTGTAGTGGTCCCCGCCAGGCGCCGGCTCGACTGCCGATTCCGGCCGCGTCGAGGGAGCAGGCGTCGGCCCACTCTCAGTCAGCAGTGTCGCCGGCGGCGCCCGGATGAGCGGGACGGTCGCCACTGCCGCGGCGAGCAGCGTGAGAACGATTCCCCCGCCGAGGATCGCACCGACAAGCGGTAGGGTCGGCTGTGGCTCGAGGCTGATCCCGAAGACGGTCAACTGTCCGAGGGCAGCGAGACCCTTGAGGACACCACAGGCGAGCAGGAACGCCCCACCCGAGGCCACCGCGCCGATCCGAAGTGCATCACCGAGGATCAGCATCCAGAGCCGCCGTGGGGCGGCCCCGGTCGCCCGATAGATCGCGAAAGTGTGGCGGCGGGCGTGGATGGCGCGTGTCAATACCAAACTGGTCGCACCGATAACCGTCACGACAGCGAGGCCGACAAGCGCACCCAACAGTACCTGAAGGTTGCCGATCGCATAGGTGATTGCGGTGCCAAGCCCGCCCCCGCCCTCGACGTACCCACTTGCAGCAAGCGCACTGACTAGGCGCTCGTCGCCGGTGACCTGATACTCGGTGGTCGTGAGCGGCTGATTGCCGGCCGTCACGTCGACCGTGTAGGTCCCGACTGGCCGATGGGGCAGGCGTGTCGATAGCGTCCGGGTTGCGCCCGGTTCGAGGCGGACCGTCTCCTGGTGGGCTGTCCCCGATCCGTTAATAGTGACCGGTGTTTCGAGGGTCCGATTCCAGGGGTTTGCGAGCTGGACGGTAACGGTGGGCCGGGTGTGGATGGTTGGTGACGGCGGAGCGATGGTCGCGGTGGCGATGGCGGTCGGCTGGCTGTCTTTGGTGATCTGAAGTGATTGTGTCTGGTTTCGCTTGCCGGCTTGGACCGTCACGGGATACGTGCCTGGCTCCGCCGGCGTCTGGAGCCAGGCAGTTCCAGTCGCTGTCAGCTCGGTTGACTGCCCGTCGAGCGTTACCGTCGCGTTCGCGGCTGGCGCGCCGGTCGCCTCCCGGACCCGGATCTGGAGTGATTCGTTCGGTGGGGCCGTCGCTGGGAGCGTCGTGATCTCGAGTGGGGGCTCCTCGACAACGGTCACCGGATGGGCGGTCCCATCGATACGGAGGGTGTGGGCGCCCACCGGTGGGGGGTCGAGCGTGAGCGTGACCGTCCGGCGCTCCTGGGCGTCGAGGACTACGGGGTGGGTCGACTCCGCCGATCCGAGTGTCGTCGTGAGTGTAGACTCCATGCGGGTGTCCGTCGGATTCCAGACGGTCACATTGACTGTAACTGGCTCACCAGTTTGGACGTATGACGGGACGTCGGTTGCAACGACCGTTGGACTCTCTGCGGTCGAAGTGGCTGCTGGCGCCGCGTCATCCGTCCGGATCAGATTCACAGACCCGTTCTCGACCGTCGAGAGATGGCGTGCCGTCGGTAGGGAAACCAGCAACTGGTGATCGGCAAGCCCACCTGTTGTGTATGTGCCGACGATGGTCACCTGTGTCACTGCTGTGTCAGTCGTTCCGCCAAGCGGCACCTCGTCGCCGGGGGCGAGGCCGAGCGTCTCCGCGAGTGCGCTGCCGATAACGGCCTCGTCGGGTGCCGTGGGCGCCGTGCCAGCGACGATCCGTGAGCCGGTCACGTTCGCAAATGCCGTGTAGTCGACGCCACGCGCGAGATAGGGCTGGTTCTCATAACTCGTGAACAGCAGGATCTCGGGGCTGGCTGCAACGCCCTGTGATGTGAGGGTGTCGCCGTATTCCGCTGGGACTTGGCTGCCCAGCGGATGGGGCGCATCGGGTGCCGTAACCGTCGCACTGTCGGTTGAGAGCGAGGCGCCCACCGTCCCGAGCGAGCCGACCAGTAAGACGATCACCGCAAACGTCGATAACGTCGCCGCCGTCGGCCCAATCGTTCGGAGGGGGAGTATCGTTGGACTGAGTCGGTGCCCGATCCCATTGAGATCGAGCCGCCGCCAGGGCGAGGAGTGACTCGTCTCGTGGGTCCGCCCGACGTGTGTCGGCGGCTGGGTTGTGGCACGACGGGCGGTGACATAGCCAGTCCCGGCCCCAACCACCAGGAGGGCCCCCACTAACGCCCCGATGAGCATGACGGCATCAGTGGTCACCTGCACGGAGAGCGTCGTCGGGAGGCCGGCGGCCACTGCCACGTTGATTGCGGCGTTCGGGATGATCACCCCGATCGCATAGCCGAGCGTCGCGCCGGCGGCTGCCAGCAGGCCGGCCCGGAGTGCAAGGGCCGTCCGGATCTGGCGCGGCGTCGCCCCCGTGGCTCTGAGCACCCGGATCGTCTGGGCCCGCTCCCGAATGGTCAGCCGGACGACGCTCGAGAGCGTGACGGCAACGAGCGCCCCGGCGACAGCGATACCGCTCCAGACGATCCCGAGGATGTCGGCGGTGCCGGTCACGAAAAACGCAAGCGCGCTCACAAGCGGTGTCCCCTCGTGGGTAGCCGCATTCTCCGTCGGGGTAAGGACCAGCGCCTCCGTCGGCCCGAGTTGCTCGAGTGTCGCGGGTGTCGTCCGGATCCAGGTCGGCGGCAGGAGATCCGTTGTCGCCGCCGCGGGCGCCGGAGTGACAGTGCGAGTCACCGTCCCATCTGTCCCCTCGAATTGCCATGTACTCGTTTCGTTGTCTGGCCCAACGGCACCGCTCGGTTGGGCAGGAAGATCGATCCCTGACGGCGAGTCGGCTGGCACCCCAACCACGGTTCGTTGCTCGCCCGTCGCACTGGTTGCGGTGGCAAGCGGCAGGACGACTGCATGCGGACCCGTGGCATTGTGGGCCGCCGCGACGGAGTCATACGACGTGACAGTCGCGTTGGCCTCGTAGTCGGCGGCAAGCGTTGTCGTTTGAGCCCCTGCTGTCACGACGAGCAAGGTCGCACCCACGAGCAGGGCAACCGTAAGCGCAATGACGAGGACTGCAAACCAGTCACGACGTGCCCAGCGATTAACCAAGACTCGAGGATAATCCATTTGACGAGATTGTGTGCTAGCGAAGAAGACTCTCTGGAAGAATAAGTATCTGATCTCTAGCGGTTCACTCAACGTAAACTGCCCTACCCTACCTAAAACAGCGAGAGAGTCCCGCCGTTTACGGCGGGCGTGAATCGCGTCATTCGACGACGCGAACCACCGGTTACTCCCCGGCCGGAGTCTCCAAGTCGTCGGCGGCGTGGATCAACATCCCACGCCACGTCAGGCCGTGTTCGTTTTTCACGCGTTTGATGTGCTCGTACTGTTCGTCGTCGGGCACTTCGATGTTAACGTGGTTCGACACAGCATCTACGAGAACCCGTAGGTTTATGTTAGTTGCACTCGTACATAGATGTAGCGATGAAGCGCACCAACGAGTTCGAAGTAGTTCCTCAGTCCGACGAGGACGAGGAGTTACTTCGCCGCTTGTTGGACGCTTCAGCCGCTCTCTGGAACGAGATCAATTACCAGCGTCGAACCAACTTCGACGACCCGGACGGCGACGTTTGGGAGATCGACGAATACCGCGGACGGTACGGCGGTACGCTCGGCGCGTCAACCGTTCAGCAGATCGAACGCAAGAATCGCGAAGCGTGGCGCTCGTTCTTCGCACTCCGAGAGAAGGGCGAAGCCAACGGCAAGCCCGGCTTCTGGGGCAACCAAGACGAGGGCCGCGAACTGCGGACGTACATCCGAAACACGTCGTACTCGGTCGAGTGGGGCGAATACTCCCGGCTCGAGATACTCGTCGGCCAAGACCTGAAAGAAGAGTACGGTCTTGGATACCAAGAACGCCTCCGGCTCGAGGTTCGCAGCAATCCGAACTGGAAAGAGTACGACAAGCAGGGCCGGTTGGAACTGTATTACGACGGTGTGAGCGAGACGTTCAGGGCCTTTCAGCCAGTCACTATCGACAATTCTCGACTGGCACAACCACTGGCAGACGAATCCGCCGCTCTGGATATCGGTGCGAACAACATCGTCGCCTGTACGGTTTCGACCGGCGAGCAGTACCTGTACGAGGGCCGCAACCTGTTCGAACGATTCCGCGAGACCACGCAACGGATTGCCGATCTCCAGTCGAAGCTTCGGGACGGGCGGTACAGTTCGAAGCAGATCGACTCACTGTACCGTCGTCGGACGCGACGGCGCGACCACGCGATGGACGCGCTCGCCCGCGACCTCGTAGAACGACTGTACGACGAGGGCGTTTCGACGGTGTACGTCGGCGACTTAATCGACGTGCTCGAGACGCACTGGTCGGTTCGGACGAACGCCAAACTGCACAACTTCTGGGCGTTCCGGCGGTTCGTCGGACGACTCGCTGATACCGCCGAAGAGTATGGCATCTCCGTCGAAGTCCGCACGGAAGCGTGGACCTCCCAGACGTGTCCGAACTGCGGTTCGACCGAGGACACGACTCGGCACCAGGACACGCTGACGTGTTCTTGCGGCTTCGAAGGTCACGCGGATCTCGTTGCAAGCGAGACGTTCCTGAGACGGCACGAAACGGTAGCACGGCCGATGGCACGGCCCGTGTGCCTCAAGTGGGACAGTCACGACTGGCTGGAGTCATCACGCTCTCCCCGTCCCAACGAGGAGCACACAAACCCGCAAGTTGCCTCCGTGGTCGTTCGAGACGACGAAGTCGTCTCGTGATGACGAGAGAGCTTGCTCTCTCGAACCAACTCGGCATAGCCGAGACTCCCAGCGCGAGGAAACCCTGGCGTTCACGCCGGGGAGGATGTCATTTCGCTCAGGGTCTACCGATCCGCTCGCTCCTTGAGGACGGGACATCCACCTCGATTTTCTGGTGAACACCGTCGAAGCGAGCTTCGAGGTGCCGTTCGAGGCGGTGAACCGAAACGCCTGAGAGACCAGATTCGACATCAGTGCGGTGGACACGCAACCCAACGAAGCACGCGATATTGATGGTGTAGGGGAGGACAGTGCCGATGAGTGCAGCAAGGACGATGCCGCCGACGACTTGTTTGCCGATAACGACGGCGGCGGCAGCGATGGCGACAACACAGAGCGCGACGTAGAGAGCGTTGGGACGGTCGTTGGTGGCGGCAAAGGCGCTCGGGAAGAGATCGTGCCTTCAGCCGTGGAAGGACGTCACTCCGGATTGCTCGTAAACTGCCTCGGGGTCAAGTCCCGAGGCTTTCGCGTGGACTTCCGTTCTATGCCTCAGTAGAGGCAGGAGGCACGTACTCCCCACTCACGTTCAACGTCCCGCGATTCAAGCGCACGTCTACAGGTGCGCCTCTATCGCCTGCATTTTGCCTGCGACGGAGATACTGCAATCCGATATTCTTTGATGCGTTGTAGTCGGCATGGTTCTCGTACCCGCAGTTCTGACACTCAAAGGTCTCTCTCGACCGATTGTCGTCGTGGGTAAACCCACACGTCGAGCAACGCTTTGACGTGTTACGCGGGTCAACCTGTACAATCTCGACACCGTGTTCCTCAGCCTTGTACTCAACGTACTCGTAGAGGCGTCGGAACGCCCAGACGTGTTGCCACGTTGCTTCAGGAATGTTCTTGCGGATGTACGTCAAGTCCTCGAATACGATGTGCGAACAATTGTTCTCGACGGCCTCCTCAATAATTTCGTTTGCTACCGTATGCAGGTGTATCTCGAAGTGACCGTACTCTTTTCGACCAACGCTTTCGATGTTCTCGTGGGCGTGACGAGAGCCACACCGTTGGAGTGAGCCACGTCGGTTTTCGTACTCTCGACGCCAGTGGTTGAACTCGTCTGCCGACCAGAATTGCCCTGTTGAAGCGACTGCGAGGTTGTTGACGCCCAAATCCACACCAAGGACTGTTCTGTGCTTGGACTCGGATTCAGACGACGCTTCGTCTTCTTCGACTTTTCGCATCGAAGTGTGGAGGTACCAGTCGCCGTCACGGTACTGCAAGTGGGCCATCCGAAACTCGAAGTCCTCGTCGGAGATGTACTTGGTCGGTGGTGTCTCCGAGTCGTCGGGAAGGATGTAGTCGCACTCAACGCGCCCATCTACGGTGGATAGGGATACGTGGTCGCGGTGGAATGTCGCGCTTCGCTTGTCGTACACCGCACTTTCTGACGAGAAGTGAGGTTGTGACGTTTTCTCACTTCGTTTGAGTCGTTTGACTCCGCTTTTGACGGCTTCGACTGCTCTGCGAATGCCCTTCTGGACGAGGTTTGCAGTGAGGTCTGTCTCGTCTTTGAGTTGGTCGTAGAGAGCGCGTTCAGCTTTGGCTTTCGAGGTGACGTGGTAGCCGTCGTCGCCATGCCAGCACCATTCGCTTGCGGTGTTGGCGCAGTGTTTGAACTGCTCGACAGTCTCGTTGAGGTGCTTGTCAGCTCCTTCGGGCGTGTCGAGCTTGATGACGGCGGAACGACGGTACTCCACCATGTTTCACATTATCGCCTTCGCTTACTTATTCATTCGGGAGTCGGTCTGTCTCTGGTATGGACTTATTCCCAAGTGTCGGCTTCCTCCCCGTCCTCAAGGGTCGGGGCATCCGCCTCGACAGCCTGTGAAGACAGTGCCAGCAACTGCCGTGACTGTGGCCCTGACCTCCTCGTCGATCGCAACGGGGACGCCAGCCGCCGGGATGGCTACCAGTGGAAGGGGCAAGAACCGACCTGCAGACCGTCCATGTACGATACGAGAAGTCAGTAATGGTATATGAGGGGGTTGAGAACGATGAGGTGAACTGAGTATGGCAACCTGTGATAACTGCGGCTCTCACGTTACGGCCCACTACAAGCGCGTCTTTGCGGACAATCAGGGCGTCCTCCATGCCTGTTCGAATTGTCAGCCTCAGACCGAGATGCTCAACGGCGCTGGAGCCGGAGACTAGGGCCACAGGAGAGCGTCACCAGCGGGACTCTGCGCGACACAGAACGAGAACTAGCGCTTGGGCGCGATCTGGTTATATAGGGCCGCTGCTTCCTCACCCGACGTCGATGACGCCACACTTCTCGTCTTCGTCGAATGTCTCTTTGATCGAGAGACGCGGCTTGGCGAACTCGCTGTTGGCAAGATGCCCCTCGAAGTCATCAGCGAAGCGTTCGTTCATGCTGACGGAGACCTCGTCGATCCGTGTGTCCGCCTCGAGGATGGCGAAGATCCGGTCGACACGGTTCCCTCACCGATCGGGAGAAACATCTTCGGTCGCTCTTTTGTGAGCGGCCACATCCGCGTCGCGTACCCACCCGCGAGGACGACAGCGTTCATGGCGTATCCCCCTGACAGCCACACTCGAGACGAGCCAAGCCACAAGTGGCTATGGCAGCCATGATCCGATCGTCTCTCCCGAGAAGCCCTGCTCAACTGCGGTGTGTAACGATGTGTGCTACTTGAATGCCACTGGCCCATATACCAACTCTCTCGCAGGATCGGCTCGAGCATCGTCGGCAGCTAACCCGACATGTGATGCACAGTACCGTTCACTCTGGCGTTCCGCCCGTCTCGGATCGAGAACGATGAGATGGGTTGCATCATCCAGACAGTAGGAAATCTCACAGTCATCAAGCAGCTCCCTCGTGTCAGGTACTCCGCAGACGATGCAGTAGGCCGTCTCGTTAGCGATGAGGTGTACCGTACTATCCTCGCACTCTCTACACTCGACATTTTCCGTTTCCATGATCTCCGACTTCGTGGGTTGACTTCGTCCGAGAGGATAAAGAATTGTCCATTGGTAACATTCCACACAGAACTAGCCGGTACCCACAACCGGGAGCCCACCAGAGGAGCACGCCGCCGTCGTGCGAGCGTCTGACTGACACTTTAGGGCCTGAGTGTGGACGCGGTTACTATGGCCACGTCAGGTTCGACACCCACCGGAACGGATACCGGGCCACAGCCGACCGGCGACGATTCCCTCTCGATACGGGCCGCGGCGAACGTGGTTCGTCTCAGTGCGCGGATAAAGCCGTGGCCCGCGTATCTCTTGGCCACGTGCTGGCCGGGCGCCGGCCACTTCTACCGCCGCCAGTGGGCGCGCGGCTGCAGCTGGGTAGCGCTGTACGGGGCTGCACTCGTGGTGCTCAGTTCCGGCACGCTCCTCGCTGCGGGCTCGGTCACCGACCCGCTCCTTGTCACCACGCTCCGCCTCGAGACGGTCAACTTCGGCGACGTGGCCATGCCGCTCGCAATCCTCGTTCTCAGTATGCTTGATCTTTATGCGCTCGCGTCACTCGACGATTTGGCGTGAGCTACCCTACCCTACCGCTCGCTTGACGACTCGCGCTTGAGGGTGGGGCTTCCTGCTTCGAGGGCGCACTTTGCAGGAACCGACGTGGTTCCCGTAGGAGCGGCTGTCTCCACAGGCGTTCGAAAATCGCTTCGCGATTTTCGCAGCCTCTTGGAGAGCTTTGCTCTCCAACGGTCGGCGAATCTCTGATTCGCCTCGACACCAGAATCGCGGAGCGGTTCTGAGGACGTTGGTTCGGAGCGTCCCGCCCCGACGTGCTTGATACCGCGAGAACTAAAACAGCGAGAGAGTCCCCCGCCGTAATCGGCGGGGAGGATGTCACAAGCGGGACGAGAGCGGCGTCAGTACGTGGTCAAACGGTTGGAAGAAGCGAGTGTCATTCGGACAGTGTAACGGTGACGGCGATCGCAAAGATCACCTGCAACTCGGCCATTCACTCGGTCCGATACTGAACAATCGCATCGGCCCCGCACTTGGGACAATGGGTGACCGATGCCGAGACGCTGGTGCCACATCGACGGCATTCCCGAATGACGGTCGGCTCCGCGGTCCCAAAGAGCAGTGCTTTGACGAGTTCTATCATCGAAGTTGGTATGTGAGTATAACGTCAGACACAAAATACCATGTGTTTCTCGATATCTAAATAGTTGGTGCGAAATACTGATCGAACGCACCAACGCCGACGTCCTGTTACCAACCACGCCAAACGCAGGGGTACCACTGCGAGATCGGTGAAGTCGAACCCGTTACCGTCTCCCACCCTCGTGGACACATATGCACGAGCAGCGCGTTCTCGTCACCGGCGGCGCCGGTTTCATCGGCTCACATCTGACCGATCGATTGCTCGCAAGCGGGGCCTACGTCACGGTCATCGACAACCTCTCGAACGGCCACAAGGGGTGGGTGCCCGACGAGGCAACCCTCATCGAGCGCGATCTCACTGACCCCGATGCGCTCGAGGGAGTTCTCACGAGCGACGTCGATCGTGTCTTCCACCTCGCAGCGTCGAAAGCCGTAAACAGCGACCGCCCGCCGGGCACAGTTCGAAGCGAACACGCAGATGGCCTATAACGTGCTCGAGACCATGCAGGATGTCGGCGTCTCGGAGCTCGCCTACACCTCGACGTCGACGGTGTACGGGGAAGCGCCGCGGCCGACCCCCGAAGATCACGCACCTCTCGAGCCGATCAGCGTGTATGGCGCGAGTAAGCTCGCCGATGAAGGCCTCTGTTCGACCTATCTTTAAACAGCGAGAGAATCCCGCCGTTCACGGCGGGCATGAATCGCGTCACTCGGCTACACCCCCACCGTCGATGGCAGACTGGATATTTACTGTGAATCCACACCATTAAGTAACCGAACCAACATAGGCTATGTATGGCGGTTCAGGTCACTCGTACCTACGTTGGTTCCATTCAAAACCAGCGACAGGTCTGCGATGACCTTGACTCGCTCGGCGATTCTGTCTCAAAAATCTGGAACGTCGCACGATGGACGGCAGGCCGTGTGTGGGATGCAATCGGTGAGATCCCTAACGAAGCCCCGCTAAAATCGTACATGAAGAACCAAGCGTGCTGGAAAGACTTGAACGCACAATCCAGTCAGAAAGTCATCGAAGAACTTTCCGACGCTTTCCAGTCATGGTTCAACCTGCGACAGAAGGACAACGAGGCGAATCCGCCCGGCTACCGCAAACACAGCGATGAACGCCCGCGTAGTACGGTCACGTTCAAAGCAGACGGGTTCAAACACGACTCCAAGAACAATCGCGTACGGCTCTCAAAGGGGAAGAACCTGAAAGAACACCGTTCAGATTTCATCCTTTGTGAATATCAGACACGTCCAGATATTCACCTCTCAGAAGTCAACAAAGTACAGAACGTTCGAGCGGTTTGGAATGGCGACGAGTGGGAACTACACTTCGTCTGCAAAGTTGAACTCGAAACCACTGACTCAACAGGCGACGGAGTAGCAGGCATCGACCTCGGCATCACAAACATCGCCACGGTCGCATTCCCTGATGAATATGTTCTGTACCCCGGCAACTCGCTCAAGCAAGACAAGCACTATTTCACTCGTGCAGAGTACGACACTGAAGGCGAGAGCGATCCGTCTGAGAAGTCAATGTGGGCACGTCGAAAACTCGCAGACCGTGAAACGCACTTCTACCACACGCTTACAGACACCATTATTACCGAGTGTGTCGAACGGGGTGTTGGCACACTCACAGTGAGTTGGCCTGAAGATGTGCGAGACTCGGACTGGGGCAAAACGGGGAACAAGAAGTTGCACTCGTGGGCGTTCGATCGCATCTACCAGTACCTTGATTACAAGGGAGAGATACGCGGTGTCGAGGTGCTGAAAGAGAACGAGTGGGACACGTCGAAGACCTGCTCACGGTGTGGCGACGACACGAAGTCTAACCGTAAGCACCGTGGCTTGTATGTCTGCTCGTCGTGTGAATTGGTAGCCAACGCGGATTGTAATGGGGCGGAAAATATGCGACAGAAGATAACTCCGAGTCCTCACGGCGAGGATAGGAGTAACGGCTGTGTGGCACAGCCATCGGTACACTTGTTCAACCGCGAGAGCGGGACGTTCAACATGAGAGAACAGGTCGTATCGTAGACCGGCAAATATCCTACCCGCGGTACGGGAAGCCTCGCCGTTTACGGCGAGGAGGATGTCACTCCGGTCACGTCGGCTGATCCGGATCCATAGCACGGCCAGAACCCAAGCCGGTGGCTCGAGTGCTGCAGTCGTCCCTGGATACGAAGTCACCACGCGGCCGTGGTACGAACCGCGAAAAGAAATTTCGACGGAGCGCTACTGGTTGATGGCGCTCAGGAAGAACGACGAGAACACCGTCTGGAGCCCGATGACGATCGCCGTAAAGGCCAGCATCGCGCTCATCGTGAACTCGAGCGAGCCGAACCCGCTGGAGATCCACTGAACGACCAGCGTCGCCGCATACAGACCCCCGACTGCGAACACCGCCAGCCCGGCCGTCGCGCCGTGCTCGAGCGATAGTGACTGTGTCACGCGCTGCGTGATGGGGTCCTCGGGTTTCCGAATGGGATCGCTCGCCACGGCGGCGAAGACCCCGAGACTGGAGATCTGATAGCCGACGATGGTCAACAGGCTCCCGGCGATCATCGAGTGGAGCCCGAGGGTCACACCGTTGACTGCGGTGCCGGTATACGTGACGCCCATCACGGCGAGCCCGACGAGACACAACAGGAGTCCCGGTGCCGAGAACAGGTAGCCCGGCGCGTTCACGAGCATGAAGTGGACGTGCCGCCAGCCGTCGCGGAAGCTCTCGAGGGTCTCCTCGCCCTCTCGCTCGTGGTAGACGATCGGGGTTTCAACGATCGTGAGGTCCTTCGCGCCGGCCTCCATGATCATCTCGCTGGCGAACTCCATCCCAGTCGTCTCGAGATCCATCGTCTCGTAGGCCTCCTTCGTGAAAATCCGAAAGCCGCTGTGGGCGTCGCTGACGCCGGCCCCGTAGAAGATGTTCAGGAACTTCGTCAGGAACGGATTGCCGATATGCTGATGCAGTGACGGCATCGCGCCGGGCTTGATCTCGCCCTCGAGTCGACTACCCATCACCATATCGCCGTCCTCGTCGCGGAGATGGGCCAGTAGGCGCGGGATCTGTTCGAAGTCGTATGTCGTATCGGCGTCGCCCATGACGATGTAGTCGCCGCGGGCACGATCGAACGCGTACCGGTAGGCGTAGCCATACCCCGGCTGATCGGGCTCGTAGATGATCGCCCCTAACTCCCGTCCGATCTCGGGCGTGCGATCGATCGAACTGTCGCTGAGGATGATCTCGGCGGGCATCCCCAGTGTGGCGATCGCGGTCTTCGCCCGCGTGATGCACTCCGCGACGCCGTCTTCCTCGTTGAGCGTCGGCATCACCACGCTCAGCGCCGGCATCTGGTCGCTATCCGGACCGACGAGGAGGTCGTCGGCCTCGTGATCGCTGGTGATTTCGCGTCCCGCCTTCTGCTCGAGGCCGTCCTCGAGTGATCCCGGTTCCGATTCGATTGCGGTTGGATGTCTCTGATCGCTTCCTTCAGATGTACTCATAGTGGTTGATTTCCGTCTTCCCCTTCCAAGGTTCGCAGACCGGTCACAGTTTCCTCATCATGTTGTTTATTCGTCATCTGTGGTTGATCACAGATCTATTGGCTGTATCATCATACCAGAAACGCTTGCATAAACGTTCGGTATTAGGAACATGAAGTATTTTCACCAGATAGGAGATTTACTTGTATATTTATGAATTAACCTGTGAGAAACATGTCAGGCATATATATATATTTGCTAAAATAGAACAGTCAGAAAAGTGTTCCACTGGGAGAACGATGATTGTCGATGCCGACGAATGGTTCCCGACTCTCACCCTGGACGAACTCGATCAAATGCCATCCTCCCCGGCGTTCACGCCGGGGTTTCCTCGCGCTGGGAGTCTCGGCTATGCCGAGATGGTTCGAGAGAGCAAGCTCTTCTCTCGTCATCACGAGACGACAAAGTCGTCTCGAACGACCACGGAGGCAACTTTCGGGTTCGTATGCTCCTCGTTGGGACGGTGAGAGCGTGGTAGCTCCGACCATGAAGGTCGTCCTACTTGAGGCACACGGGCCGTGCCATCGGCCGTGCTACCGTTTCGTGCTGTCTCAGGTTCGACCAAGTCATGGGCCAGCGCGTCCTGTGTATGGCCGCACTACCGCGTCCAACGGCGGTACAGCGGCCGTATCTACAGGCGGAGCAGGCCGAGTGCCTCGGGGCTTGACCCCGAGGCGGTTCACTCGCTGCTGTACCGGTCTTCGCGGAGCTTCGATTGCAGTTTGGCGATCCGTTGGGTGGTCTCGCGGAACCGTTCGAACAGGTCGTGTTCTTCGTACAGGTACTGCTCGCCGATCGAAGCCGTACAGGCGACGATATTGTTCGTGCCGATGTCCAGAGCAGCGGTTTCGTCCGCCAGTGGATGTGCCAGTCGAGAATTGTCGATAGTGACTGACTGAAAGGCCCTGAACGTCTCGCTCACGCCGTCACAATACGGTTCTAACCGCCACTGCTTGTCGTACTCTTTTCAGTTGGGTTCACCGCGAATCTCGAGCCGAAACCGTTCTTGGTACCCAAGCCGTACTCCTCTTTCAGGTCTTGGCCGACAGGAATTTCGAGGCGGGAGTAGTCGCCCCTCTTCGACCGAGTACGACGTGTTGCGGATATACGTCCATAGTTCGCGGCCCTCGTCTTGGTTGCCCCAGAAGCCGGGCTTGCCGTTGGCTTCGCCCTTCTCTCGGAGTGCGAAGAACGAGCGCCACGCTTCGCGGTTCTTGCGTTCGATCTGTTGAACAGTCGAAGCGCCGAGGATTCCGCCGTACCGACCGCGGTACTCGTCGATCTCCCAAACGTCGACCTCACCCGCGCAACACAGGGTCGTGTGAAAGCCTTCGCCGAAGAACAGGACATTACACTCACCGAAGCGTATGAATGACTCTTGAATGCGGGAGCTGAGTATTATGCTGAGACTCGACTCTCAAGACGTTCGTTCGAGCCCGTATTCGACTCAGAAACGTTCATCCAGAGGTGAACAGAGTACTCCGTATCGTCCATCGAGGGCTCGGCCGGGACGTCGCCGCCGGGGAAGAGCAACCAGACGACGCGCTGATTCTCGCCGGTCATCGTCGGCTCGAGTTCGTACGTCTGGTGCCAGCTCTCGTTGTGCGCGACCGTGGTGCTGAACCGGTCGAGTTCGCGTTGCTCTCGGACGACCGTTTCGTTGACCGTCGCATTCGGCTCCCCCTCCTCGAGGGCCGTCTCGTTCTCGACCACCTCGACGTCCTGCTCGAGGACCACCACCGTGTACTCGGTCGTCTCCTGCTCGTGGTTGTCAATGCCGACGAACAGTTCCCGACTCTCACCCTGGACGAACTCGGTCGGATAGTTGTCGGCGACTAACTCGCCGTCGTCGTCCTCGGTCAACAGATAGATCGCCGAGAACTGCTCGTCGTCGGGCGGGACCATCACCGCGTACCCCACGGTCCCAACGGCAAGCATGACCGACACCACGAGCAGCACGTTCAGCGCGGCGTCCGCACGCGTATCCGGCTCGAGTAACTCCGTCCGCCCGGCGGCGTACCACTCCCGATAGGGGACCTGAAACCGTTCGTCGACGGGCAGCGCCTGCCGGCGACTGGCTGCCACGATTGTCGCGACGAGCGTGAAGCCGCTGACTGACACCACGATCGGAACGAGACGAATTCCCCAGGGCGTGAAGTTCAGGACGAGTCCGATCAGGGGAACGACTGCAATACTGAGGCCGAACGAGAGGGCGACGCGCTCGAGACCGTCGATGCCGGACCGTGAGGCGATGGAGTC
Organism: Natrinema soli; assembly: GCF_028618695.1. Next base: position 31,671 of record NZ_JAQIVI010000231.1, read on the forward strand.
GTACCAGCCATCCGGCTCCAATTCGTCATCCATCACCTCGCTGTCGGCCGGTAAACCAGATTCGTCAACCGACACAGGTGACTCGCCAGCTTCCGGGAACAGCGCCGCGATAAACGCATACCCCGGGACGAACAGGACGAACGCGAGCCCGAGCGGAACCCGGAGCGGGGTCTCCCGAATCACGGGGGCCAGCGCGGCGACGTTCGTTGTGATGACGAGCGCGACCACGGCGGCGAGATCGGCAGGGAGATTCCTGACTGGCCGTGGCAGCAATAGCCAGAGCGACCGGAATGCGACCATTCAACCACTAGTACTGCCAACGGGGGTAAAAACGAACCGGTAGACGTGCACTAGTGCCGTCGACGTGACGGGCTAGTCGTCGGTCATAACCGTCTACCTCGAATCGGCCAACGAACTCGCGTCCGCTGCCGTCCGCCGCGAGGATTCCCTCGAGAATCCGAACCTCCTCTTCCTCTGAGATCTAGTCGGACCGGATGCACGCGTGGAACATCTTGTGTGCGAGCGTCTCGATCCATGCCGTGAGTTCAGCGACGCGGTCGACGAGCGCCGCATCCGATCGGCCCTCGGGCGTCGCGGAGCGGGGCGCAGCCGGGGCGTCGCTGATTCCTCG
>NZ_JAQIVI010000232.1 GCF_028618695.1 Natrinema soli
GCTCGGGCGCGACGTGGCAACCCGACTCGCGTACGGCGCACGCATTTCGCTCGCGCTGGCGGTGGTTGCGACGACGGTCCGCGTCGCCATCGGGATGATGATTGGTCTGCTCGCGGCCACCGGCGGCCGGTTCGTCGACGCCCTTCTGATGCGGCTCGTTGATGTCCAGCTGGCGTTTCCCGGGCTCGTACTCGCGCTGGTGATCGCTGGCGTGCTCGGGCCGAGCCTGCGAAACGTCGTGATCGCGCTCTCGGTCGTCGGCTGGGCATCGTATGCGCGAGTCGTCCGCGGGAGCGTCCTCGCGATCAGGGACCGGCCGTTCGTCCAATCGTCGAAGCTCTACGGGACGCCGCGCCGCCGGCTCGTCCGGCGACACCTGTTGCCCCACGTCGTCAGTCCGGTGCTCGTGCTGGCGACGCTAAACCTCGGCACCGTCGTCCTCGCGGCCGCCGGCCTCTCCTATCTCGGCCTCGGCGCGCAGCCGCCGACGTCCGAGTGGGGCACAATGATCGCTGGCGGCCGGAACTACCTGCGATCCGCTCCCTGGCTCGTCACCGCGCCCGGCGTTGCGATCATGCTGACGGTCGTCGGCTTCAACCTGATCGGTGACGGCCTGCGAGACGCACTGGACCCCGACCACCTCGACGACCGCAAGCGACGGCGAACCTGATCAAAACGACGACTATGACACGAACCAACGCACTCGAGATCGAGAACCTCCACGTACACTTCGACACCGGATCCGAGACCGTCCGCGCGGTCGACGGCGCGTCGTTCGCGATCGAGCCCGGCGAGATCGTCGGTCTGGTCGGCGAAAGTGGTTGTGGCAAGTCGGCCACCGCACGCTCGATCGTCCGGCTCGAGTCGCCCGGCGAGATCGTCGACGGGAGCATCCGTTACGGCGACCGAGAACTGACGACGGCCGACGAGCGGACGCTCCGTCGGCTCCGCGGCCGGGACTTGGCGATGGTCTTTCAGGACCCGTCGACGACGCTGAACCCGGTATATCCGATTGGCGAGCAGATCGCCGAAACACTGCGGATCAATCGTGACCCGGACCGACAGCCGCTTTTAACGGAACTCGCACGCGGTGTGAGTCCTCGGCTTCGCTCCTCGACGCTCCGATCGGAGGTGCTCGAACTCATGGAGACGGTCGGCATCCCCCGGCCGAGCGAGCGGATCGACGCCCTCCCCCACCAGTTCAGCGGCGGAATGCGCCAGCGGGCGATGCTCGCGATCGCGCTCGCCCGACAGCCGTCGCTGCTGATCGCCGACGAACCGACGACCGCACTGGATACGACGACCCAGGCGGCGATCCTCGAGCGACTGGCCGCGCTCAACGCCGACCACGGAACGGGGATGCTGGTGATCAGCCACGACTTCGGCGTTGTCTCACAGCTCTGTGACCGGATCATTGTCATGTACGACGGCGTCGTCGTCGAACGAGGGGTGACCGAGCAGCTCCGATCGAGCCCGAAACACCCCTACACGAAGGTGCTTCTGGACTGTCTCCCTCGTCACGCCGATCCCGAGGCTCGGCTCCCGACGGTCGAGGGAGCGCCGCCGAGCGGGAACTCCATCCTCGAGGGGTGTGCGTTCGCCGATCGCTGTCCGTTCGCGATCGAGGAGTGTTGTGCGGTCGATCCACCGAGCGTTTCGGTCGGCTCCGACCACGACGTGCGGTGTGATGTACCCGACGCGCGCGAGGCCTCGCTCGAGGCGATGCGAGACCGGCAAGCGCGAGCGGCCGCCGCGACCGATGC
>NZ_JAQIVI010000233.1 GCF_028618695.1 Natrinema soli
CGGCGCGACCGCGCAGGGGATGATCCAGCTGGCCGACGAAGTGGGTCGGGAGGGCGTCGCCTTCCTCGCCCCGCAGGCGGCCCGCCAGACGTGGTATCCGAACTCGTTTCTCGCGCCCGTCGAGCGGAACGAGCCCGGCCGGAGCTCGGGGTTGCAGGCCATCAGCGACGCGATCGGTGAGGCAAACGACGCCGGGATTCCCATCGAGCGGATCATGCTGATCGGCTTCTCGCAGGGAGCCTGTCTCGCCAGCGAGTACCTCGCCCGCAACCCGCAGCGCTACGGCGGCCTCGCCGTCCTCAGCGGTGGACTCATCGGCGAGGATATCGATCCCGACGACTACCTCGCCGACGATCCCGACCTCGAGGGTACGCCCGTCTTCCTCGGCTGCAGCGATGTCGACCCGCACATTCCCGAGGAGCGGGTCCACGACACGGCCGACGTCCTCGAGTCGATGAACGCCGACGTCACGAAGCGGCTCTACGAGGGGATGGGCCACGGCATCAACGAGGACGAGATGGAGTACGTCTCGGGAATGGTCGCGGATTTGGTCGACGACTAATCGTAGCTTCATCGCTGACGGATTCCGGCTGCGCTCGAGTTCCAATCACCGGATAACGGTAACCGGCATGGGGGCGCGTCGGACGATTTTCTCGGCGACGCTGCCGAGCAAGATACGGGAGAGCCCGGATCGTCCGTGGCTTCCGATAATGACGTGATCGATGTCGTGCTCTTCCGCGAACGAGACGATCTCGCGCGCGGGCCGCCCGACGACGGTCTCGGTCCGAAACTCGACGTCGGGATCGCTGGTGATCGCGTCGATCTCGTCGGGGAGCGCTGCGGAGATTTCCTCCTCTCGCTCCCGCAACATCTCCTGTACGATACTGATCCCCGCTTCCGTCGAACTGTCCGCCGCCTCGATGACGCGCAGCAACACGATCTCCGCGTCGGGATACGTCGCAAACGCGTGTTCGACCGCCTTCTGCGCGGGCTTTGACCCGTCGTACGCGACGAGTACGTCCATACGCCTGCTAGCTTTACGCGGGAGTATAAACCCGGTCGATACCAACCGTTCTACTCGACCGAACGACTGATCCTCCTGTTTTCGATCAGTTCGCGAATTGGGTCGCTGATCTCCGTATCGTTCCGGGTCGCCGACCGCTGTCTCACTTTGGACTGTCCGTCCGGCATGCGGTGGCGCGCGCTGAGTCGCGGTGAACGCCAGTGAACCGCGACACAACCCCGTGCGAGGGATGAGCAAGTGACTCTGGAGCGAGCGAATCGGTTGGGGAGGACGTGGAATCCCTAGTTGCCACGGTAGCAGGGCGCGCATGTTCGTTATCACCCTCCATCTCACAAATCGGTCACTTTCCGACACGTTTGCAGTAGATATAAGTTATTACTAATCAACAATTAGAACGGAAGCCACACTCTATCCGTCGCGAGGGGCATGCGCTGAAATGCCCCGGGTGCTAGAGCCACCCGAGACGTGGCTTCCAAACGCGACCCGTTTGCAAGCCATGATTGCGTTGATTCTACCGGGATATAAACGTCCCGCACGACCGCGGAATCGCCCGCCACGACCAGCCTTGAGCCCCGTCCCGGCCTCGAGACGAACCGGAGGTCACGGCCCATGAGTACCGGCCGCGAGCCGGGCGACGACGAGGACTCGCCGTTCCCCGCCTGTCCGCGCTGTGGCGATCCGGTCCTGTTCTCGGTTGTTACCGGCCCCCACACCGGCTTCGCCTCCCCCTGTGGCTGTTCGGTCCCGCCGGGGCTGCTCGAGCGCGAGTGATATCTCCGCTGGGCCCCTACACTCTCCGTCGGGCTCGTGCCCCGGCGGGCAGCCGACCTCCCGTCGCCGGACGCCACCATCGAAACCACCGCGTCGACGGCAGGGGGTCGGCCCGTAAATGGGACTCGAGCACTCCGGCCATCCTCGTTCATGCTTCTCACGGTCGATCGACCGTCTCAGAACTCGAATAGTGGACCGAACTGGAACAGGACGAACGTGCCGACCGTGGCGACAACTGGAACGATGTTCTGCACGAGGAGGACTCGGGCCGTCGTCGCCGGATCGAACAGGTCCGAGGCCGCGGGCACGCTGTCGCCGTCGTCGCCGGGTGTCGCCCGTTCGCCGCCAGCGGCGGCGTTTGGGTGGGCCGTCGTCCGCGTGGCCCGTCCCCAGCCGAGTCCGACGATACTCATCGTCGCGATGACGACGAAGCTCGCAGGAATGCCGAGCCAAGAGAGGAAGACGACGAGACCGGCGCTGACGACCGTGACGATGATCGCGGCTGTCAGTGGCAGCTCCGTGATGTCGCTACCCACCGTCTCGAGCGTACGACGAGCGATCGTAAACGCGCCGACCGCCACGGCGGCCGAACCGAGCAGGACCAGCGGAGTGAGCGCCATCGCGCCGGTCGCGTAGAGGGGGGCGATAGCATTGGCGATGTTGCTCGTGCCCGACGCGTAGGCCGTCGCACAGCCGATAGCGATGACGCTCAGCGACCCGGCCGCTTCGCGTCGGTCGGCGCTCGAGCCGAGCCGAAACCGAGGAGCGAACCCGGCCGACGCCACGGTCACCATTGGCCGGTCTCGCGTGCGGGTCTCGAGCGCGAGCCACTCGTCGAGTCGGGGATAGAAGTACCGACCGACGACGCCGGCCACCCAGAAGCCGACGATCGGCGCGACGATCCACCAGACGGCGATCTCACTGAGGACCGACCAATCGAGTTCGCCGGTCGCGAGACCGAGTGCACTGACTGCGCCGACGGCGGTCATCGATGTCGAGGCGGGAACGCCAGCGTAGTTGCCGACGAGCAACGCCCCGCCGATCATCAACAGGACGGCAGCGCTCGAACGAAGCGTGAAGACGGACTGATCCCGAAGGAGATCGACCGCGAGCGTGTCGACGACTTCCGGGCCGACGGTTAGCGCCCCGAGCGCGAAACAAACGGTCATAAGCGTCGCCGCAACGCCCGTTCCGATCACGTTGGCCCCAACGGCGGGCCCAAACGCCGGTCCGGTCGTCGAACCGCCGATGTTGCAGCCAACGAGAATCGTGAGGACCAGTCCGACACTTAACAGTGCCGCGTACATAGTAGTATCATCTCCATAGGTTACAAAGAATTTATCGGTCACTGATACGGTCAACGTCCGAATCTGAACAACTCGACGACCGCGAATGATATGTCGGTGACAGCGCGACGATGACCGATCGCTACCGAACTGTTTCCGCTTGGGGTGCCTTCGGACCTTCTCGCGCGAAAACGACTGCAGAAATCGAATATCTCCGCTGGGCCCGCAAGAGCGACGGCTCTTTCGGACTTTGATGAAAATACCGGAAGAGCACCGCTCGTCGCGGTACTACTCCTCGAACCCGTCCTCGAATCGGAACGTCCCGTCCCGTTGAACTACTTCGCCGTCCACTTCGATGACCGAGTCCTCGCTCATGTCGACGATCATGTCGACGTGGACCGCGGAGTCGTTGGCCTCGTTGCCCTCGCCGACGGTGTCGTCGTAGGCCCGGCCGACGGCCATGTGGACCGTGTCGCCCATCTTCTCGTCGAAGAGCATGTTGTAGGTGAACTGGTCGATGTCGCGGTTCATCCCGATACCCAGCTCGCCGAGTCGACGCGCGCCGTCGTCCGTATTGAGGACTTCCGTGAGGACGTCCTCGTTTTTCGCCGCTGAATGGGAAACGACCTCGCCGCCCTCGAACTCGAGGGAGACGTCCGTGATCTCCCGGCCCTGATGATAGAGCGGCATGTCGAAGAGGACCGCTCCCTCGACGCTGTCGGGCTGGGGTGCGGTGAAGACCTCGCCTCCCGGCAGGTTGTGTTCGCCGTGGTCGTTCAGCGTCGGGTTGCCCGCGACGGACATCGTCACGTCGGTCGTGTCGCCGCTCTTGATCCGGATCTCCTCGGCGGGATCCATGATTTCGACCATGTGCTCCTGGTGGGCGCGCTGTGCCTCCCAGTCCTTGTTGACGGCGTCCCAGACGAAGTTCTCGTAGCCGTCCGTGCTCATCTCGGCCAGCTGGGCGTTCGCCGGAGCGGGGAACTGCGTGAGACACCAGCGCTTGGAGAGGCGCTCCTCGAGAATCGGGCGATGGGCCTGCTGGTGGGCCGCGCTGATCTCGGGGTCGACGTCGCTGGTCTGGGTGGCGTTGTCCGTCGCGCGAATGGCGATGTAGACGTCGGTATTCTTGACGAGCGCGAGTTCGTGCTCCGGCGTCTCGAACTCGTCATCGGCAGCCCGAAGATACGCGCGCTGCTGTCGCTTCCCGGTTCGCTGGCTGGTCGTGATCGGGTTCGCACCTCGATCGCCGATCACTTCGTGGAGGGCGACGACGAGGTCCTCGGCGACCGGATGGGCGTCGATGACGACGTTGTCGCCCGCCTCGAGGTCGACCGAGTGATTAGCGATGATCTCGGCGTGTTCGCGGATTCGCGGGTCCATACCCCGGTATTGACGGGGGGAGGAAAAAACGGTTCGTGATGGGGATCGATCGGCCGGTGACCTGCGACCGCCTCGAATCAGCGATCGCCGCGCATTCCGTCGCGGAACTCGAGGACGGTCCGTCGCAGGAGGAGATACGCGAAAAAGACGAGCGAGAGGAGGATCACGACGACCGCGATGATGACGGGATCGTCGGGGATGAGACCGATGAGGGTGTCCAGCATACTCGGCCGCTACACTGTCAGCGTGGTTAACCGTTTCGACCTCGCTCGGTTGAATCCGTCCGCCCGAATCGATAACTAAAACCGGAATTTCAGCTTGCGCTGACTATAACGTGTGGCGGATCCTCCGTTCGATTAGGCCTCGATCGCTGGCCCTCCACCGTCCGAGGCACGTCCTCGAGATCGGGGCCTGTCGTCCGTCCCTGCGACCGCGACCGGCCGTCCGCCGACTCCCGTCTGACAGCTCGGAGACTGCGGACGGCCGGCCCCTCTGACATCGCTTTCAGGTCACTCCCCCGCTGGCGTCGTGCGCTGCGTGGTTCGCTTCGTCCGGAGCGCAACGGTCCTTCAGTCGCCGCGCTCGCCGACCTTGACCAGTTGCTTGCCGATGTTCTCGCCCTCGAACAGGCCGAGGAAGGCGTCCGGCGCGTTTTCGAAGCCTTCGACGACGTTCTCGCGGTAGCGGATCTCGTCTTCCCGAATGAATGTCGAGAGGCGCTCGAGCGCCTCGCCCCATCGATCCTGATAGTCCCCGACGAGCAGTCCCTCGACCTTCGCGCGGGTTTCGATGAGTTTCGCGAGCTTTCGCGGACCCGTGGGAACCTCGGTCTCGTTGTACAGCGCGATCTGACCGCAGACGGCGACTCTCGCGTGGACGTTCAGACGGGGCCAGACGGCGTCGGTGATCGGGCCGCCGACGTTGTCGAAGTAGACGTCGATCCCGTCGGGGCAGGCCTCGGCCACCGCGCTGCCGAGGTCGTCGGTCTCCTTGTAGTTGATCGCGGCGTCGAAGCCGAGCTCCTCGGTGAGCCACTCGACCTTCTCATCGCTGCCGGCGGTGCCGACCACGCGCGCGCCGTTGATCCGGGCGAGCTGGCCGACGACGGAGCCG
>NZ_JAQIVI010000234.1 GCF_028618695.1 Natrinema soli
CCGGCCCCCTCCCATTACTTGTCCATCTCAGCTCATGCCCATAACTTCCGTCACTCATTAAGCTCTCTCGTCATCGAGCGAAACCGACGGTTTCGCGGACATCGCGAAGCTTCGCTTCGCTCAGTCACGAAAGATCGAAGATCTTCCGTCCGACCCCGAGGCACTCGACCTGCTCCGCCTGTAGATTTCGCTCCGCACGGTCGAATAGTATCCGTCGCCGTTGCCCGTTCGCTACTGCATCAAATAGAGCGTCAGTAAGTTGATGAATCAATTTACATAATTGTATCTCTATAGCTATGAACCCCGCTCATTTTCACGATAGTATGAATTTTGAGTAACCGAGTGGCGTCGATCACGGCGTCGAGGGGCGGAGGCACGCCTGCGCAGCGAATGCGACACGCACCCCTCGAACTCGCTGAGAGCTACCGTTATGTATCGGGCCTCCATCGGTGTAGTCATGTCACGCGACGTCCTCGAGCCCGCTCTCCTCGAGCGGGACCCGGACGATCGGATCCGAATCCTCGACGCCGACGGGACCGTCCTCGCTCCCGAACTGGAACCTGACCTCGAGCCGGAGACCCTCCGCTCGATGTACCGGGATATGCGGTTCGCCCGGCGCTTCGACGAGCGAATGATCAGTCTCCAGCGGCAGGGTCGACTGGGGACGTACTCCTCGCTGGCCGGCCAGGAGGGGGCCCAGATCGGCTCGACGTACGCGCTGGCGGACGATGACATGCTCTCCTTTCAGTACCGGGAACACGGCGCGCTGGCCGCGCGAGGGCTCCCCTGGGAGTACCTGCTGTACTGGATGGGCCACGAAGCTGGGAACGCCGCGCTGGCGGACATCGATGTCTTTCCGCTGAACATCTCGATCGCCGGCCACCTCCCGCACGCGGTGGGCTGGGCGTGGGCGGCGAAGCTGAACGGCGACGACCGGGTGGGTGTCGTCCACTTCGGCGACGGGTCGACCTCCGAGGGCGACTTCCACGAGGCGATGAACTTCGCCGGCGTGTTCGATACGCCGAACGTCTTCGTCTGCAACAACAACCAGTGGGCCATCTCCGTCCCGCGCGAACGCCAGACCGCCAGCGCGACGATCGCCCAGAAGGCCCGCGCCTACGGCTTCGCAGGCGTGCAGGTCGACGGGATGGACCCGCTGGCGACTTACGTCGTCACGGCCGCCGCGCGGGA
>NZ_JAQIVI010000235.1 GCF_028618695.1 Natrinema soli
CCGGCCCCCTCCCATTACTTGTCCATCTCAGCTCATGCCCATAACTTCCGTCACTCATTAAGCTCTCTCGTGATGACGAAACGCCTCCGGCGTTTCGAACCACGGTCTATCACGAGCGAGGCGCGACGCGACTCGCTCGGATGTCCCTCGGTAAAAGGTCGATCAAAAGCACTCCTCCTTCCCCCTTCAGCCGCGCGTTGCGCGGCTTCCGGGTCAGTCGTCGGCCCGCTCGCGCCTTCGGCGCTCGCGGAAGTATCGGTGTTCTCGGACCGCTAACCGCACAGGTCACCCTTGGAACGATTCGGCGAATTCGGTCGGGAGCGTTCCGATCTCGATCCCCACGCGATCGGCAGCCAGCCGACCGCCACGAGCGTAATTAGTACGATTCCGATAACGTTGAGTCCGAACCCGATCGGACGATCCCGCGGACGCGATCCTCGAGGCGGCAGCGGAGTACGACAGCGACGCGATCGTCATCGGCGTCCGGGAGCGATCGCCCGTCGGCAAGGTCCTCTTCGGGAGCGTCACTCAGTCCGTGATTCTCGAGAGCGATCGGCCGGTGACGGTCGTTTCAACCGGTGGAAACGGGTAGCGTCGCTCGGCGCTGGCGAGCGGCGTCGCGACGACTACCGCAGGCAGGCCGCCACGACCTCGAGCATCCCCTCGCCGCGGACCTCGTCGGCGAACAGGGGGACGCGCCGAACCTCGGTGCCGCGGAAGAGGTCCTGGGCCTCTGCCAGCGCGTTCTGCTGGACGTCCCAGCGCCGTTGGCAAAACGCGCAGTCATCGAGATTCGGCTGCAGGAACTCGCCGTCGACGTCGTCGGTGACGTTCGATAGTGGTTCCATCACCCGGTTGACGACGACGGTCCCGACGGGGATCTCGAACTCCCGGAGTTGCTGGCGCAGGCGCTTTGACTCGAAGACGCTCATCTCTTCGGGGACCATGACGATCCGGAAGTCCGTCCGCGCGGGATCGCGCAGGGCCGCCCGCAGGCGCTCGATGCGTTCGCGTAACACGTCCAGATCCTCGAGGTCCTCGTCGTCATCGGGGCCCTCGCCCCCGCCGAACATCCCCTTGACGCCGTCGATCATCCCGCCGATCTGCTGGCGGAACTTGACGAGTCGGCCCATCATCGTGTCCATGATCTCGGGCAACTGGAGCAGTCGGAGCGTGTGGCCCGTCGGAGCCGTATCCACGATCACGCGCTCGAACCGGTCGTCGTCCATGTACTCGAGCAAGAGCTGCATCGCGGCGGCCTCGTCGGCTCCGGGCATCGCGCCGCCGAAGAGGGCGTCCATCGGCGACTCGCCGCCG
>NZ_JAQIVI010000236.1 GCF_028618695.1 Natrinema soli
TGGCACGCCGTGCCGCTCGAGAGCCGCTGGGCGCGGATCCGATACTCGCTGCTTTCGAACCCCTTCGCGCAGGCACTGTACGCGACGCTGTGGGCCGTGCCGCTCGCGCTGGCGCTCCGCGACGCCGTTACCAGCGACGAGTCGTCGGTTTCGGGGACGCCGACGGAGTGAGTGCGATGGTGTCGACACCGATCGGGAGTCCAGACCGACGAATACTCGTGTTGGGACCGGGAAATAAGCCGTATGAGTGGCATCGACGTCGAACCGGTCGACGAGGGCGACGAGGTGACGGGACGGGACAGCGACGACGACGCTCACACTATCGAGGTGACGCCGACGGACTCGATCGACGACGCGGAGCCGGAGGAACGCGAAACCATCGACGTCGAGCCGTCGGACGAGCCGATCGACGGCCCAGAGTACGTCCTCTACGGCGGCAAAGGCGGCGTCGGGAAGACGACGATGGCGGCCGCGACGGCGCTCGACAGCGCCCGCGGCGGCACCCGAACGCTGGTCGTCTCAACCGACCCGGCACACTCGCTCTCTGACACCTTCGAGACGGACATTCCGGCCGACCCCGGCCGTATTCGGGATGATATCCCCCTCTACGCGGCCGAGATCGATCCCGAGGCCGCGATCGAGGAGGGCGAGACACCCTTCGGGGGCTCGAGCGCGAGTACGGACGCGAATTCGGGGACGGGGCCGGGATTCGACGAGGGATCGCCCTTCGGCGGCAACGGTGACGACAGCGGCTCCCCATTTCCCGGCGGCGACGCCGGCGGTCCGCTCGGCGGCCT
>NZ_JAQIVI010000237.1 GCF_028618695.1 Natrinema soli
CGGCGCTGTCGGTGATCTGGTCGTCGTCCTGTTCGTCGTCCGGTGGTGTGACCTTTGCTGCGCGTTCGCTCATCGATTGCCTCCCGCCGGTGTGCGGCGATCGGGTGGTGTACGGTAGTGTGTCATCTGCTGGGTTACTGATCGCTCGGAGAACGATGCGGATTCCGGTCCGAAGCTACGAGGTACTGAAGATGGGGCTAGAAGGCCCCTACAATACGAATCGGAGCGAGCGCGCTGGTGCCGACCGTGCGAACGCGAGCCGACAGGGGAGCGCGGACCGTCATTACTGTCTACGTAGCTCCCTCGAGGATCATAATCCTTACGAGTCGTATCAGTCCGTCCGATCGAGCGCGACAGCAGGGGCTCGCGACCGGTGGCAAACGGTGAGGACATTCCTCAGGCTCGCACCTCCTCCTGCTCCTGCTGGCGTTCGACGCCAGCCTCTTCGGCGAAGCGCTCGAGGATGTCCACCGTCACGCGGCGCTTCTCGGCTCCGTAGTCCTTGACGCGGCGGGTGACCGCCCTGACCTGCTCGTCGGTGGGGTCGAAGCCGCACTCGACGAGCCGCTCTCGGACCGAGTGGGTGCCGGTGTGTTTCCCCATGACGAGCTTGCGCTCGGCACCGACCATCTCGGGGGTCATGACGCCGGGTTCGAAGGTGTCGGAGTTTTCGATGACGCCGGCGGCGTGGATGCCGCTCTCGTGGGAGAAGGCGTTGTCGCCGACGATGGGCTTGTTGCCCGGCGTCGCCATCCCGCTTTTCTCCTCGACGATCTCCGACAGTTCGGTGATGCGCGTCGTGTCGATCCCCGTATCGCACTGGTAGAGTGACTCGACGGCCATCACGTACTCCTCGTAGGCGGCGTTGCCGGCCCGTTCGCCGATCGAGTTGACCGACACCTGCGCCTGGGCCGCGCCGGCCTCGATACCGGCCAGCGCGTTGGCGCTGGCCAGCCCGAAATCGTCGTGCGTGTGAACGTCGACCCGCGCGTCGGTGTGGGCACAGACCGTTTCGATCATGGCCCGAAAGCGGGTCGGCGTCGCGACGCCGCACGTGTCCGGAATGTTGATCCAGTCGGTACCTGCGTCCGAGACCGCCTCGATGACCTCGAGCAGGTACTCCTCATCGGTTCGGGTCGCATCCATCGGCGAGAACATGCAGGTCGCGCCCGCCTCTTTGATGCGTTCGACCGAGTCGACTGCGCGCTGTACGACTTCCTCCCGGGTGGCGTGCATCGAATCCTCGATCTGGACGTCGCTGGTGCTGACGAACGTGTGCACCATCTCGACGCCGGAATCGAGCGCCGCTTCGATGTCCCCGTCGACGACGCGGGCTAACCCGCAGGTCGTCGAACTGGTAGCCGAAGCGATATCACGAACGGCCTCGAACTCGGCGTCCGAGTTGACGGGGAATCCGGCCTCGATGACGTGGGTCCCCATCTCGTCCAGAATGGACGCGATCTGCCGTTTGTCGTCGTAGGAAAACGATGTGCCGGGCGACTGCTCGCCGTCCCGGAGGGTCGTATCGAAGACACGTGCTGACTCTATTTCGTCAGTGGAATCTAACGTGCCCTGGAAGAACTCGACCCCCCTGATTGGTATCAGAGGATGGGCTGTCTTGTGAAGACATTGTATCTGAATCCGAGGTGCGACGATGTATATAAATCTAACGCTGTGAGGGGCGGACAGCGGTCGCGAGCTCTGCCAGTACCGACCGGACTCGTCGCGAAACCGCAAGACTGCGACAGCCTATTATCTGATGGTATCTCCTAATACTGTTTAGGCACTCTCCAGCAATCTGCCCCGAATATCGGGCATCGAACTCGAATTACCGGCCGTTCGATCTCGTTCGCCCCGTTCGAGCGCTGGCGCGCGGTCGACTATGGACGTTCGACCACTGCATCCATCCTCGAGCTGGAAGAATATGACGTGCTGTTATTTTCGGCAAATAGAGTAGATATTTATCCAGCATCCGCCGATACCCAGTACTGATCGACCGATACGTGGGCGGCATCTCCGCGGTCCTTGCGAGCCATCGCACCCCTTGCCGAGTAGGGGTTCGAATCGACGGAACGGAGCAGTCGCGCGTGTGAGCGTTTTATGCCCGGTCGTGGTAGGACGGCGCGCATGACGACCGACGAGATCACCGACCTGCTGACCGGGGCGTATATCGACGAACTCGAGACCGTGATGAACTACCAGACCAACGCGATCGTCCTCGACGGGATCCACGCCGAGGAGGTCAAGACGAGCCTCGAGGAGGACATTCAGGAGGAGCTCGGCCACGCCGAGATGCTCGGCGAACGCCTGAAACAGTTAGACGAGTCCCCGCCCGGTTCGGAGGCGTTCGAGGCCAACCAGCACAGTCTCCAGCCGCCCGAAGACACCACCGACGTCCAGTCGGTCATCGAGGGCGTCCTCGAGGCCGAGGAGTCCGCCATCGAGACCTACCGGTCGCTGATCGAGGCCGCGACCGAGGCGAACGACCCGGTCACGGAGGACGTGGCGGTGACGATCCTCGCGGACGAGGAGGCCCATCGCACGGAGTTCCGCGGGTTCCAGAAGGAGTTCCCCATGGACTGAGTGGTCGCCTTCGATAGCAACCGCGAGCGAACCCGAAGGGTGGGCGAGCGGGCCGACGACCGATGTGGAGAGCGCGGCGCTCCGCGCCGCGTATGGCGAACGGCGCAAGCCGTGAGCCGGGCCCCGGAGGGGCCGAAACGGAGGGAGGAGTGCTTTTGATCAACCTTTTACCGAGCGAACGACCGAAGGGAGTGAGCGCAGAGTAAAAGGTTGGAGGCGAACGTTTTTCTCGTACCGGTTCGAGCCACCTCGTATGAGCGATTTCGACCTCGACCTTCGGACCGTCGAGGAGCACATCGACGACGAACTCGAGCTCGAGGGCAGTATCATCCTCGGCTTCCTCGATGGAGAGACGCCGGACGACGAGTGGCTCGAGGCGATTTCGAAGGGGAACGTGCTCGTCCTCAACGTCGACGGTGACGTCAACGAACTGGCCGCGGGATTCGCGCGAGACGTCAAGGAGTCGGGCGGGAATCTCGTTCACTTCAGGGGGTTTCTGCTCGTGACGCCGCCGGGCGTGGACGTGAGTACGGAACGACTGTAATCGCCTCGCGAACGCGCCGGCAAAGGAGACTGGTCGAATTTGGATGGCGTCTCGATTGCGCCTCGATGAAGAGCGCGTTCTACTGATACTGGCAACACGGAGAGGCCACGCCCTCCCCAGCCGATTCGCTCACTGCGTCTGCTCACGGCGCGAAGCGCCGTTCGCATGGTATGCGGGACCAAAGGTCCCGCACTATTCGCTCATCCCTCGCGTGTATTTGAGCGACGACTCACCACGGGCTCGTCGCTGCACCGCGCGCCACCGCACAGTGGCCCCGTTCCGAAGCGCAGACGCGCTCACGGCGCGGTAAACGTCAGGAAGTGGCCGTCCGGATCGCGGACGACGACCTCCTCGTCCGACTCCCGCTCGAGCGATCGGATTCGATCGCGCACGGCCTCGAGTGCAGCGGCCGGCTCGTCGGTTTCGAATCCGAGGTCGACGTGGACGCCGCCGCGGGCGTCGGCGATCCCGAGGTGGGGTTCCCAGAGCTCGAGGGCCATCGGCCCGCGGAGTCGAACGCGCTTGCGGTCGGCACCTTCATCGACCGTTTCGAACCCCAGCTCCTCGTAGAAGGCCTGCGCGCGCTCGAGGTCCGCGACCTCGAGGACCACCTCGAAGATGCCGTCGATTCCCGGCCCCGCGACGTCCTGCTGGCCGAGTTCGACGCAGTTGCCGTCGGGATCGTACAGGTAGAGCGACCGGGAGGGACCGAAGCGCACCTCCTCGAGGTCGTAGTCGTCGTCGAGGCGGTCCCACCAGTCGTCGTACTCGGCCGCGGGGATCGAGAACGCGAAGTGCGTGTGGAGCCCGCCCCGCGGGAGTTCCGTGGGTCGTCGGAGGACGAGATCGGTGTCGCCCGCCGCGAAGACGAGTTCGTCCGCCCCGCGCTCGCGACCCGTCAGTCCCAGGGTCTCCTCGTAGAACGTCCCCGCGGCCTCGAGATACTTGGCCTCGAGCGCGAGCCAGGCCATTCCGGTTAGCATACGCGAACGTACGCGAAGCGCATGCATAGAAGCGTCGCCGGTTGCCCAAGCGGGTGGCTCGAGTCCTGTCGGCCGCGCTCCGGCGACTGACCGGTCGGATGCAGTGGTCGCCGAGGTTTATGGCTCGACGGTTCGTAGACTGGCAGTATGACTTCCCGCGTCGACGAACGCGAGACCGAGTTCCGCGAGATCGACCGCTTCGAGAACGGCGTCGGCTGGATCGCCCACCCCGACGAACGGATGCGACGCGCCGGCCACGCCCTCGCGGTCGACGGCGAGGTCTGGGTGATCGATCCGGTCGACGCCGAGGGGACCGACGACCTGTTCGTCGAGTTCGGCGACGTGGCGGGCGTCGTCGTCACGCTCGATCGACACAAACGCGACGCGGCGGCGGTCGCGGACCGCCACGCCGTCCCCGTCTACCTCCCCGAATTCTTCGACGGCGTCACCGAGGATATCGACGCCGCGGTCGCTCGCTTCGACGACGAACTCTCCGATACCGGGATCCGCGCCATCACGGTCGTCGACAACCGCGTCTGGCAGGAAGTCGCCCTCTACAACCCGGCCGACGGGACGCTCGTCGTCCCCGAAACGGTCGGGACGGTGGCGTTCTTCCGGGCCGGTGACGAGGAACTCGGCGTCCATCCGATGTTGCGACTGACACCGCCGCGAACGCCCCTCCGCGGCGTCGCACCCGAGCGCGTGCTCGTCGGTCACGGCACCGGCGTAACGGCGGACGCCGCGCGCGTCCTCGAGACCGCGCTCGCCAACTCCAGAAAAGGCGCGCCACGGCTGTACGCTACCACGGCCTGGGAGCTGCTTCCCGTGTGAACTACCCCGCCCTACTCGCCTGCTTCGCAGGCTCCATGAGGGCGGGGCTTCCTGTTTCGACGACGCGACTTGCAGATACCATAAAGGAGTCCACAGTGGTCGCAGTCTCCACAGGCGTGTCTTCGGAGTGAACCACTCCTAGTTTCTTCAGGCCATGCGAGAGGACGTTCAACGCTGCGTTCCAGTCTCGGTCAAGTTCGAATCCGCTCGCTGGACACGAGTGCTCTCGAACCCATATCGGTTTCCGAGTCTCAACACCACACGCCGCACACTCCTTGGTAGTTCCCCGTGGCTCGACTTCCACAACGTGACAGCCGTTCTTTTTGCCGTGATGTTTGAGGATGGTGATAAAGTCTCGCCAGCCGACTTCGGCCTTGTTCCGCGCGTTCTGTCGGGGTTCGAGCATCCCCTTGACGTTGAGGTCTTCGACGAACACGGCGTCGTATTCGGTGGTGTAGAAGTGCGCGAGCTTGTGCTTGTAATCGCGCTTTTTTGCGGTCATCCGCGCGTGGACTTCTGAGACTCGACGGCGTTGCTCCTCCCAGTTGTTTGATTTGTACTCCTTCCGCGAGAGCGAGCGTTGCTCGCGTTCGAGCCGCTCGCGGTCGGCAGATAAGTCGAGCCGCCCGATCAAGCGACCGTCCGAGTCGTGAACGAAGTTGAGCACACCGAGGTCAAGACCCACGGTGTCATCGGGATTGATATCTTCGATGGCGGGTTTCTCGGGTTCGTCCGTCTTGATGCAGAACGAGACGTACCACGCTCCCGTCGGTTCTTTCTTGAGCGTGACCTCTTTGATTTGTTCGTGGTCGGGGAGGTCACGGTGGAGTCGAATCGGGATTTCACGGGTTTCGCCCTTGAGTTTCTTGAGGATGAGGAGTCCGCGTCCGCTCGGACCACTCTTCTTGTCGAGTTCGAAGCCCGATTGCCGGTACGTGAAACTCCTGTACTCTCGCGGCTTTTTCCAGTTCAATGACCCCACGTCGTAGCCTTTGGCTTTGAGTTTCCCGAGGTTCTGGATATTATCGCGGATGCGTTCGACGGCTTTCTGTAAGACGGTGGAGTAAACCTGCTTGAGGTCTGACCACCAGTCTTTCATCGCGGGGAGCGTGTCGCGTACACTCCAGACGCGTTGCCGGAGCGTTCCGGCGTCTGCTGGGATTTGGTTGAATTCGCGGAGTGCGTGGTTGTACACTTGGCGTACAGTGTCCCGCGTCCAGTCCAGTACCTCGCGTTGCTGGGCATCTGGAAAGAGCCGATACCGCGGGCTGTACGTCATACGGCTTCACTCTGTGTTCGAACCGTTCAGTTATGAAAATTCTGATTTTAGGTGTTTGTGACTCGTGCGGGTGCCGTATCCCCGCCCTACTCGCTCGGTGAGGACGGGTGGCTTGGCACCCTCACCGCCACTGCTAACGCGTCCGGAAATCGATTGGGACGAGACAGCGAGGCTCCCTGGGGAGGCATACAGCTAAACTCTCGGCCACCCAAAGGGGATCTGTGGTCTACGCAACCCGCGCGCTCGTCGACGTCCTGCTGGACCTGGCGAGCGACGCCGACCCCAACGACGTGACGACCGGCGTTTCGGTCACGCCGGCGAGCGAACTCGAGGGTGCGGACGCGATTCCGCCCGAAACACCCGTTTTCACCGACTTCTTTCTCCCCGATCCCGACAACCCCGTCAACGCCGTCTTCGGCGTCGATCTCTCGACGCCCGCGCGTCAGGCTCAGGGCCAGTTCGTCTCCCACCCCGTCGGCGAGCTCGAAGTGACGCGCCGGGACCACCTGGCAGAAGTCGTCTTCGTCGCCGTTCCACCGTGGGCCACCGACGAACGGTCGTTCGCTGCGTTCGACCGGAGCGGCAACCGACAGCCCCTCGAGATCGTCGACGCCTCGCCGCCGGGGCAGTCGTTGACGGACTGACTCGAGGCCGTCCGAGGCGAGTCTTCTGCTGTGACGGAGACCGGAACACGTCCGCTGCGTAGCGCGGCTGCTATCCGGCAGGGGTGAGACGGTCCGTTGATTCGGACGGCGATCTCAAAAATGACGAAATTACGGGATCAACCCCCTAGGGGCAGCTCTCCGTCTCCGATGATCCGGTCGATGATGCGGTCGGGGTTCCGGTCGCGTCCATCGTCGTCACTGTCGTTGGATGGGAAGTCCGGGATGTGAGGCATGTGGTACCCTCGTGCATAGCTATGCGCTCGAGGCGGAAAAACGCTGTCCCGGTCTCTCGAGCGAGGGTCGCCTGCCGTCTCACAGGCGCGTTCGAAGCCGAGTCGAACTGGGATTCGGATCTCTCGAGGCGGGCCGGGGCAGGGTGACCCAGAGCGACTCAGGGCAGTTCGGGGTAGCTCAGGGCAGTTCGGGGCAGCTCAGGGCAGTTCGGGGCAGCTCACTCGAGGTAGCCCAGCCCGCGGAGCTGTTCGGTGATCTCTTCGAACTCGGCTTCGGTGAGTTCGCCCTCCTTCTGGTGCTGGATGACGATGCTGCGCAGCAGGAATCTGACGAGGTCGCTCGTGCTCTGGAAGCTCGTTCCCTCGATGGTATCCTCGACGCGGTCCGCGAGATCCTTCGGAATCGACACCGTGGTGTAGTCGGTCATACGCCATACTCCGTCGCGGGCCCCAAATGCGTGTCGACAGGTCGGTGGTCGCCGACGAGCCGGTAGCTGATGAGTCATGGGGCTGTTGGCCAGGGATGCCGTTGGCTGCGGTTACTGTTGGCCGGAATCACTGGTAGCCGAGGGCAGTTGCTAGTGGGCAGTTGACAGCGTCGACAGCGTTCGACTGACAGTCGCTGTTCGGTGACACTCCGCTGCCGTCTCCACAGGCATTTTTATATCCGGCTCCGTAGCGGGAAGTACAGGTATGGGAGTCCGGCCACCATCGAGCGGAGACGACGAGGAACCCGACAGTATCGAGTTCGGCATCGCGGCCGTCGACGCTCATCTCAGCGATTCCGATCTCTCCTTTCCGGCCACGAAGGACGATATCAGAGCGGAGATCGGCCACGAGAACGTTCCCTACGACGTTCACGGGAACGACGTGCCCCTGAATGAAATGCTCGCCGAAGTCCCGACTGACCAGTTCGACTCGCGTCAGGAGCTGTTGAACGCGCTCCATCAACCCTTCGAAGAGTACCGCCGAAACAACTCGAACGGGGTCGTCGCTCAGTTCCGCTCGCTGTTGCCTTTCTAAGTTCCACTGTCGAAGAACTATCTATAGCAGGGGACAATAGCAGCGTCAGTGGAAATTGTATATTTGCAAAGTTGAAACGGCGATGACGAGCGTCCCGCTATCGTGACAACACGGAACCGCCACCCCCTCCCCAGCCGATTCTCTCGCTCCTGTCGTCGCTCGCTCATCCCTCGCACGGCTTCGTACCGTGATTCGTTTTTCGCTCATCACGGTACAGCGCTCGCCACCGCACTCTGGTTGACCGGCTGAAAAATATGTGCTGTTTGAATGGTTTGGGTAGACCACGTTGCTCGTTCGACTTTCACGACTGTGCCCGTCACTCGTCCTTCGACTCTCGAGCGATCCGCTCGAGTCGCCGCCGCTGCTCGCGGTGGAGGGTCACGAGCATGTCCGAGAGGACGCCGAACATGAGGAGCTGGACGCCCAGCAGGATGGCGGCCGCCGAGACGAGAGCCATGACTTCGTGGCTCTGGGTGTACTGGACCCACTCCCAGAGGACGTAGACCGCGATGAGACCGCCCGAGCAGATACCGGCGACCCCGAGACTGCCGAAGTAGAACAGGGGGTTGTTGGTCTTGGCCAGCGAGTACAGCGTGAGCAGGATCGTTCCGCCGTCTTTGACCGGGTGGAGGTTTGTTTCGGACTCGTCGGGCCGGGCGCGGTAACTGACCGGGACGACCGTCGTCTCGACCCCGTGTTTGACGCACTCGACGGCGAGTTCAGTCTCGATCGTGAACCCGTCGGAGTCGAGCGAGAGCCGTTCGAACGACTCGACGGTGAACGCTCGGTAGCCCGAGAGGATGTCCTCGTAGTTGGCTCCGTGGACGAACCCGAACGCGCGGTTGATCATCCGATTGCCGAAGCCGTTCAACGCGCGCATCGCGTCGTCGTCCATCTCGGCGAAGCGGTTGCCGATCACGTGCTCGTACCCGCGCGAGAGGGGTTCGACCATCTTGTCGGCGTCGGCCGGATCGTAGGTGCCGTCGCCGTCGGCCATCAGCACGTAGGGGACGGTGATGTACTCGAGGGCCTCGCGGACGGCCTGGCCCTTTCCGTCACCGGACTGGACCAGCACCTCGGCACCGTGCTCGCGAGCGATCTCGCGAGTGTCGTCGGTCGAGTTGCCGTCGACGATGACGACGTTCGTATACCCCTGCTCGTGGAAGCCCTCGATCACGTCGGCGATCGTGGCCGCCTCGTCGAGCGTCGGGATGAGAACGCAGACGTCGTCGGGCGAGACCTCGCGGGCGTCCTCGGTCACGGCGACCTCCCCTGCGCCGTCCGAGAGGATGCTCGAGCCCGCACGAACCGCGTCATCTTCCATCGGACAGTATTCCCCCGCGTACCCGCAAAAGGCTACTGATTGCGTAGTGTCGGGGGTTTACGTTAGATGCGTTGCGACGCGGTCGACCCCCCGTCACCAGGTCAGTCCTTCGTAGACCTCGAGGGCGTCCTCGTCGATCTCGATCCGCCGGCCGTCGACCACGACGGAGCGCGCCATTCCCTCGAACGACACGTCGTCGAACTCCGGCCAGCCGGTCGCGATGACTGCGCCGTCGGCCCCCTCGAGCGCGCCCTCGGCCGATTCCGCGTACTCGATCTCGGGAAAGTGAGGCCGAACGTTCTCGATCGCGACCGGATCGTGGGCGACGATCGCCGCACCGCGATCGCGGAGGTGCTCGATCACGTCCAGCGCGCGGGACTTGCGCACGTCGTCGGTCCCCGGCTTGAACGAGAGTCCGAGGACCGCGATTCGGGCCCCCTCGAGCGGGACGTGATCCTCGAGCAGGTCCACGAGCCGTCGCGGCTGTGCGTCGTTGACCGCGACGGCCGCGTCGAGCAGTTCGGGGTCGTAGCCCTGCTCGCGAGCGCCGGCGCGGAGGGCGTTGACGTCCTTGGGGAAACAGGAGCCGCCCCAGCCGAGTCCCGAGCGCATGAACCGCTCCGAAATGCGGTCGTCGAGCCCGACCGCCTCGAGCACCTCGTATGCGTCCGCGTCGTACTCTCTGGCGATGTTCCCGAGCTCGTTGACCAGGGAGACCTTCGACGCGAGGAAGGCGTTGTTCGCGTACTTGATGAGTTCCGCCTCGCGGATGTCCGTCTCGACGAGGTCCGTCTCGTCGCGCGCCAAAATGGGCGCATACAGCTCTCGGAGGGTCGCTGCGGCCTCGTCGCTCGCGGTGCCGAAGACGACCTTGTCCGGTTCGAGGAAGTCCTCGACCGCGGTCCCCATCCGAAGGAATTCGGGGTTCATGGCGAGCTCGAGGCCGTCACCGATCCGCGTTCCGGATTCGGTCTCGAGGATCGGCCCGACGACGTCTTCGGTCGTGCCGGGCAGGACCGTGCTCTTGACGGCTACGAGGTGCTCGTCGTCTTTATCAGCCAGTGCGCGGCCGAGCGACTCCGCACCGGCTCGCATGATCGCGAAGTCGAGACTGCCGTCCTCGGACTGGGGCGTGGGCAGACAGAGAAACGTGACGTCCGTGTCGCGGACTGCGTCGTAGTCCGTGGTCGCGCGGAGGGTCGCGCCCGCGTGGTCGGCGATTCGCTCCTCGAGACCCGACTCGTGAATCGGTGCCTCCCCGGCGTTTATCGTCTCGATGATTTCATCGTCGATCTCGATGTTGATCACGTCGTGGCCGATATCCGCGAGGCAGGCGGCGATCGTGGTCCCGACGTAGCCGCTGCCGACGATGGAGACGTTCATAGCGACCCAGAGGAGCGCATCTCGTTAGTCGCTTTTGGGTTTGCGGTGAGCGGCGCTCGTCCTCATAGTTGATTCGGGTGGCTGATCGGCCCAGTCAACTGGTTGATCCCGGCAGTTGGCCGATTTCGGGATACTATCGAACACGTCGATGACTGGGGCCCCGCCCGATACGAACACGAAAAGTACTCTTGCAGTTCGATCCTCCGTTGAAAGACATGCAGGAACCCTTCGGTCAACGCGGCCGCCTCGCGGCGGGTATCGCCCTCCTCGCCGTTCTGGCCGGACTCGTCCTGTGGGCGGGCGCGGTTCCCTCCGACCTGATGACGAGCGGCCATCCGGACGAGGTCGAGGTGACACCGAACCGCGAGGCCTACGTTGGCGAGCAGGTCGTCCTCGGCGGTCGCGTCGTCGACACGGATCCCGTCGTCATCGCGACGCGCGCCAGCGGCTACGGCAGGTTTACCCTCGTAAACGCGGACGACGGACTCCAGAACTCGGACGCGTCCCTCGAGCAGGGTGATCGCGTGAGCGCGTTCGGTCACCTCGAGGACGAGTCGACGCTCGTCGTCGAGCGCACGACCGTCGGCGACGTCTCCGGGACGGCCTACATGCTCCTCGTTTCGTTCGTCGGCGGGCTCTGGGCGTTCGGTCGATTCGCCCGCGACTGGCGCTTCGATCGCGACCGGCTCGCGGTCGTCCCGCGGGACGATCCGGTCTCCCTTCGAGACGTGATCCCCGGGACTCGAGGCGGCGCGAGCGGCGGTGATCGCAGTGACTGACGTCCTCACGCACGTCATCGTCGGCTACGTCATCGGGACGCTCCTGACGATTCGGTACGAGCGGCTGCGACGAGCGCACGTGACGCTCGTGATGCTCGGCGCGCTCTCTCCGGACTTCACGAAGATCGACCTCGCGTTCCCGGACGAGTTCGTCAGCTACCTGCTCGGCATTCCCTTCTCGTGGGCGCCCCTCCACCTTCTCGGCGGAACGATCGTCGTGACTCTCTTCGGTTCGCTCCTATTCGCGCCGGAGTACCGCCGCGACGTCGTCGTGCTCGTCGCGATCGGTGCGTTGTCACACCACGCGCTCGATCTGGCGCTCATGACCTCGACGGGGTACTCCTACGCCGCCTTCTGGCCGCTGACCGAGTACCGGCTGCCGGCGGGCGGGCTCTACCTGAGCACCGACCGCTGGCCGGCGCTCGTCGCGGGGCTGTGTGCGGTACTCGTCTGGGCGCTCGAGCGGCGGGTTGATGGACGGCGAACTGCGAGGACGGAGAACTAAGGGTTCGGCGTCGCTCGAGTGAGATATCGGCTCGAGAAATATAGACTTCGGGACTGGATGGTAGAAGAACTATTGGCAGTTCCACACTTGTGCGCCCGGTGTGCCGCAAGAAGAACAAACGACAGCCTCGTTTCCCTTGTATTGTTCTTGGACGA
The DNA here is from genome assembly GCF_028618695.1 of Natrinema soli. Next base: position 12,288 of record NZ_JAQIVI010000237.1, read on the forward strand.
GATGGCCTCCGTCACAGAATGAACACGCAGTTTGTTCAAGCAGTTCTAATAGTGCTGTAGACTGATCGGTTTGATCTCGGAGGGTTGCCATAGTTCGGATGAGCGCATTCCGTATACGTAATGATTCTCGCTATTGACGGTTGGGAAGCCATGTTGGCTGTAGCACCGGGTAGTAGCGATTAACCGACGTGTGGACTGGTAATAGTTTTAGTATGACCATATCCGAGGACGAAGAAGTTTATTATCCATCGCTCACAACCCGCGTTCATGAATCTGCTTGTCGTGGCTGCCGTCTCGCTTCTTGCGGTGACGGCCGCGCCCTACATTTGCTACCTCCTGCTCTACGCGTGGATTCGACCACAGGGATCACCTGCTGACAAAGAGCCTGCCGAACCGACCGTTAGCATCGTCCTCCCGACGTATAACGAGGAACAGATCGTCGAGACGAAACTTGAAGACGTACTCGACCTCGATTATCCGATGGAGAAAATCGAACTCGTCGTCGTTGATTCTTCGACTGATGATACTCGGACGATCATCCGAGAGTACATCGCAGATCTCGAGGCCCCTGAGCTGGTGCTGCTGGAGGAAGACGAGCGTCGCGGGCTCGCGCCGGCGCTCAACGACGCCTATGCCGCTGTGTCGAACGAGATGGTCGTCAAGACCGATTGCGACTCCAAGCTCGCGCCGGATGCCCTTCGCGAAGCCGCTGCAAATCTTGCTGACGACGAAATTGCGGCTGTTACCGGCCAGAACGTCGAGGTTCTCGGCGGTAGCGAGGTCGAATCAGGTTATCGCGGCGTCCAGAGTCATATTCAGCAACTCGAGTCCCATCTCGACTCGACGCTAATCTTTCACGGGCCGTTCTCCGCGTTCGAGAACGATGCACTGCTCCCGATCGATCCGAACTCACTGGCCGACGATACGGAACTCGCGTTGAAGATTCGTCGGCAGGGTAAGCGCGTTATTTTCGATCCCTCTGTGCGGTACATGGAAGCCTCTCACTCCGAGTTCGTAAAACGGCGAAAGCAAAAGGATAGGCGTGGTATGGGGCTGATTCGACTTCTGGTCCAACACAGCGACGCGCTGGGGAAGTACGGGCAGTACGGACGCGTTATATTGCCGTTCAACTGGTGGTTCATGATCGCCTCCCCGTGGCTACTAGCGGCGACGCTCGTAGTCGGAACCGGTGGGGCTATTTCGCTGCTCGGTGTCAGTGGCCTGCTGTTTCCCGCCGGGGTTGGGCTGTTTACATACCTCGGACAGCGAGACCTGCTTGGGCCAGTGCAGATGCTGTATTCGATCTTCGATACGCAGGTGTCGCTGTTGCGTGCCAGCCTAGAGTTGCTGGTCGGGGACTCAGATGGGACGTGGGATGTTGATGATGAGTTACGAGAGGCGTTTGAATGAATAACAGCTACAAAGGAGGTGACAGTGCATGACCTGTGATTTCGATCAGATGGATAGTTCAGTTGCGATTCTCCACGATCGATTCCCTGGAATTGGCGGCGGAGAGAAGTTTGCTATTGAGGCGGCACGCGTGCTAGATGCGCCAATATATACGATGTACGTCTATCCAGGAACCGAGATTCCCGGCGATATTGAGGTCATCCCAATACAACAGGAGAAGTACACGCGCGGACTCTCACGCCGATTTCTCGCGTGGCGAAACGAGGGAGCAAATCCACTGGAGACGCTGAATATCGCGATGGACATGACGAATGCACATCCGGACCTTGTTGACTATGACGTGATTCTTTCCAGTGCGCCGCTTAGCAAGAACTACGTTCCCACCACGGATCAACGAGTCGTGCACTATCCCCATAGCCCGCCACGCTGGCTCTACGACCTCTTCCGCGACCGAATGTCGTCGTTCGACTACCCTGGAATCCGATTCGTATTGAAGGCATACGCGAAGTGGTGGCGGGCACTCGACAAAGAGGCCAACGACTACGTAGATACATTCGTCGCTAACAGCGAGTTGATTCAGGACCGGATACAACGGTACTATGACCGGGATGCAGAGGTCGTGTATCCACCTATTACTGGCGATTGGCGAAACGAGGGCGACGACGGCTACTTCGTCACGTGGTCGCGGCTCGCACCCGAGAAGCGCATTGATTTGATTGTCGAGGCATTCACCGAGTTAGATGAGAGGCTCATTGTGGCTGGGGACGGTGAACAGCGAGAAAAACTTGAGCGTATGGCACGAGGCCACGACAATATCGAGATACGAGGTTTCGTCGAGGACATTGAATCGCTCGTGGCCAAAGCGACTGCAGTCGTCTACGCCCCGAAAAACGAAGACTTTGGTATGGTTGGTGCGGAAGCGATGATGGCTGGGAAGCCGTTATTAGGTGTTGATGAAGGATTCACGCGATACCAGATTGAGCCAGAGGTGACTGGCGAGGTATTCAAGTCTACTGTTAAGTCACTTTCAGAAACTATTATAAGCTTTGACTCAAATGACTATAGTGAAGATAAAATCCAAAATATCGCCCAACAGTATCATTACGATAAATTTAGATTTGGATTAAAGCGTGCCGTTTCAGAGGTAGTGAAAAATGAGTGTTGAGCAACCAATAACCCATACCAACCCAGATATTTCAGTTGTAATTCCGACGATTCCTTCGAACAGTCATAAGAAAGTTATTAACGATCTTCGAAGACAAAGTTGCAACTCTTTTGAAGCTATTGTAATTAATGACAAAGAACGAGATATCTGTGAGGCGCGGAACGTCGGCATAGAGGAAGCAAAAGCGGATATTGTAGCACTTACTGACGACGACTGTCGTCCTCCAAAGCAGTGGGTTGAACAGATAGATATCGCCTTCAAAAAAAATCAGGATCTGGTTTGCCTTGAGGGAGCAGTTCGTGGTGGTCGTGAGTACAAAGGCGAACGAAAGTACGTTGGCTGTAATCTCGCATTCGATCGACAGCAGGCGCTTGATATCGGTGGATTTAATTCAGAGTTCGCTGGGTGGCGTGATGATACAGAGTTTGGCTGGAGAATGGAACAAGAAACTTCTGGAAAGTATGTATTCTCTTCAGACATAGTAATGTTTCATCCTGATCGTCCACGAGCGACTATTGATGATAAACTTGAAGAACAGTTACAATATCGATATCCCGACCGATATAACGAAATACTTATTCCAGATACGGGCCTTGGACGGCTCAACAACTGGCTTTGGCAGCGTGGTTTCTGGGACTCCGTCAACCTAATTCGTTCTCCATGACCAACATTGCACTTGTTGTCCTCGACACGCTCAGGAAGGATCACTTCGACGAACATTTCGACTGGCTGCCCGGCACTCGCTTCGAGAACGCGTGGTCGACGAGTCACTGGACGGTGCCTGCGCATGCCTCGCTCTTAACTGGCATGCTACCTTCTGAAGCGAACATCCATGCAAAGAACTTCTATTACGATGATAATATTGTGACGCTTCCTGCGGAGTTGGGCGACCAGTATACGAGCTATATCTACACCGCGAATCCGAACATCTCCCCGCAGTTTGGGGCAACAAAGGACTTTGACGAGGTGGTTGGAGACATGCGACTCTCAGCCATGGCCGGTGACGTGCTTAACTGGGACCGGTTTATTCAGGGGCATCTAAATAAAGGCCCATCTAGATATTTAACTGCGCTCAATAAATGTGTCTTTGGCGATGTGAATACTTTCAAATCTCTTAAATATGGTGTTCAGATCAAACTGGAGGATCTGAATATCGGCGACTCACGCTCCTACAGCGGCAATAAGTTCCTCAGAGATATCCAGAATACGTCATTCGAGGACGATTCATTCATTTTCATGAACCTTATGGAGGCACATTCTCCCTATAACCCTCCGGAAGAGTACGACGCTCCTGACGTATACAATGAAGGACTCCGATATACCTTTGGTGATATGAACGAAGATCCAGAGAAAATCAGAGAGGCATACGATGCCTCTGTTAGATTTCTCTCAGATGTCTACTCGGATATATTCAAGGAACTACAGAAGGATTTTGATACAATAATTACCGTTTCTGATCACGGGGAGTTGCTGGGTGAATATAATGGTTGGGAACATCTCTATGGAATCTATCCGGAACTCACGCACGTTCCACTTGTGGTGAGTGGCAAATCGATCGGACTCCCTGATGGCGTAGTAAATCTACAGGACATTCACGACGCGATTGTTGATGAGGCCGGTAATCGTGATGAGGCTCGCGTCGAATATCATGGATTGAACGAGCAGAACCGAATTGGAGCGGAGAACAAGGGAGTGGCCGTTCCGGACTATATTGACGAAACGTACACTGGCGTCGTGACAGCGGACGGTTATGCATTTGAGTCATTTGATCACGAAGTCATTGTCAATGGCAATGTACCGAATGCAGAGTCCCTAATTAAAGCACACAAATTCTCGCTGAAGGAAGGGAACACAAGCGTATCCAAGGAAGTGGAGCAACATCTTGAAGATCTCGGTTACGCATGATAATCGTCAGTTAAACTTCCTGTTCAAATGGTTAGCTTCAAACCCTCTCGCTCAAACAGGACATATCCATGAATACCCTTCTAGTCACTGTGGACTCACTCCGGTATGACTACTTTGAACATATGCCAGAGACTATATCGTTCCTTGACATGACCCATGATAGGGTGTTCGCTCCTTCAACAGCGACAATCGGCAGTTTTCCAGGGATTATCGGTGGGGAATTTGCTGACGGGTCAGAACTCACTGGAACGAATGTTGCGACTCATTTCGACGAGTACAGCGTCGGATTGACAACTAACCATCTCCTCTCGAAAGAGTATGGCTATGATGAGGGTTTTGATGTATTCAACTCGCCGAAGGGAGGCGGTGATACTCTTAAGGATAAAGCCGCAGTCCTTCTGACCCGGGGCTCAATAGCGTACAGAATCGCCTCGTGGGGCTGGAACCAATACCAGCAACTCACTAGCCTCACTGGCGCCGTAGAGAAGTCTTTCCGACCAGCTGAGAACGTGATTGCTCAATTCAATGCAGAAATCGACGGAAAAGAAGAGTGGTTCGGATGGTTGCATTTTATGGATCCACATCATCCGTATGATCCAAACGGGGGAGAACTCAGTCGCGCCGAAGCGCAGAGGCTCACTCGCAAGGTCCTTTCCGGAGACGGCGACGAAACCGACCGCGAACGCGTTCGTGAACTTTATCAACTGGAGATAGCCGAACTCGACGAGCAGTTAGCGATACTCTGGGACGAGATCCCGGACGACACCCATGTAGTTTTCTGTGCCGATCACGGTGAACTTCTGGGTGAAAATGGGATGTGGGGTCATCCAGGGGAGATGTGTACTGAACTCCTTCAGGTTCCATTTGGAACAAAAAACGTTCCGGAACTCGGCGATGTGGTGTCACTGCTCGACGTTCCGTCGATACTGTTAGGGTCCGAACACGGTCGAGGAGAACTGGACCGTGACATTTCCTTCGCCACCTATGGAGAAAGGAAGGCAGCAATGAATGTGGATAACATTGCAACCGAGAGTGGCGTTGTGACACTCGACAATAACGAACCTATCGACGACCCAAACTTAGCACGGGCTCTTAGCCGCTTCCGCTCCAATAGCATTGTCAAGGAAGACGCACTTAAGAAGGACCTAGAGGACCTCGGATACGTATGACTGTCGTAGTCCTCGCACTTGACGCGCTTGACGCTGGTCTCGTCGAGCACTTCGGCGTAACTGATTTCGAACTTGAGACCAGTCAGCAGATAAAAACTTTTTCGCATAGCAGAGACAACCCCTATACACCCGAAGTGTGGGCAACGGTAGCGACAGGACTCGGTCCGGAAGAACATAGTATAACTGGATCCGGAACGAGCGAGTGGAACAATCCTGTTCTGGAACTCGCGTCACAGTTCACTGGTCGACTGAACGAATCCACACGCGGAACACTCGGCCGATTTGTTCGAGACCAGACCGGTGAGCGCGAGCAAATCGGAGAAACCGATGCCAAATCAATATTCGACCGCGAGGGTGCAGTCGTTCATAATTGGCCAGGTGTCCACAATGGCAGTGACCTCCAGCAAGCATGGGATCTGATGAATGCGGTCGCCGAAGGCAAGCCAAAACATGAGTTCGAACAAGAATTGCTTGGGCTCGGAGCTCAGCAATTCGGTTGGGCACGCGAGATGCTCAATCACGATGTGGCACTCGCAGGCGTTCACGTCCACACACTTGATGCAGCAGGTCATGCTTACGCGGAGGACGAAGAATCTCTTCGGCGTATCTACAAGCGGGTCGGTGAATTTGTAAATGGTCTTGTGCAGATCCTCGGCCCTGACGACGATCTACTTCTACTAAGTGACCATGGAATGTGTACCTCGTTCTACCCCGAAACCGACGAAGGGGGATCTCCAGGTGGCCACTCCTGGCGGGCGTACGCGAGTTCTACCATAGATAGCGTCCCATCAGATGTATTCTATGTCGCCGATTGGATCGACGAGCATGTGACACACCGTGTGACGACTGGAGAGCAACTCAACATCGACAAGGAGCATCTCAGAAATCTCGGCTATATATGAGTGCCGGTGAAGCTGACTTCGGTCTCGAAATCTCACGGGGTGTCCTTGCGAAGTTCGCTATGGCCGCAATCGGGTTTGCAGGGTCCATCGTCTTTGCTCGAGTGTTAGGACCTAGTGGCTACGGCGCATTCTATATTGTTGTAACACTCGTCAATGTTCTGGACAATCCCGTGACCGGCTGGGGAAGTGCCTGTAAAAAACGGATTTCCGAGACTGGGTTCCCGATAGCGGAGGCGCTCGGGTCAGGACTACTCGGTGCAGTAATACTCCCGCTTGGTATGTTGCCTGCAGTCTATCTAATTGTGATTTTCACTGACCTTTACGCCCTCTCTGGGCTCTTCGTCCCGTTCTCGGTTCTGTTTAGTGCTGTTTGTTTTTTTGCGGTCACTAACCGAATTCTCTCGGCTCGTTCAAATTTTGCTGCCGCCGAATGGTCTGACACACTTCGCTCCTTCTTTACAACACCGCTCCAGCTAGTGTTTATCCTTCTCGGATTCGAGGCTGCTGGAATGGTATATGGGTTGACTATTGCAACTGCGTTGAGTATCCCCTATGTCCTGTATCGAATCCATATTAGACCAGTTCTTCCTACAAGAGAGTCGTTAGCTAGTATCACGTCGTACGCTAGATATAGTATTCCGAATGGATTTATCAGTACTACTCAATCACGCTTCGATATCCTCCTTCTTGGCGCGCTTCTCACATCGTCTGCAGTCGGTGAGTACCAGGTTTCGATGCAACTTACTCTAGCGGGGACGTTCATTGGTGCCGTCGCATCGAAGGGACTGATGGCTCGAGTGAGCGACTATTGGAGTCGCAACGAGCACGACGCAGTAATCAACGATGTTACTAACTCGCTGGGTTATGCGAGTGTCCTCGCAATACCGATCTTCTTCGGTGTTGCCGCGATGCCGAACGACCTTCTCGTGACGGTATTCGGTTCGCAGTATGCTGGTGGTGGTCTGGTTCTGGTCGGACTAGCGCTCTTTCGAGTAGTGAAAATGCAGTCGTCACAGTTGCAATCGACAATGGCCGGCCTCAACCGGCCGGATATCACCATGCGGATCGGGCTAGTCGTGCTCATTTTGAACGTCGGTCTCGGTTACGCACTATTGCTTGAGTATGGTGTTTTCGGCGTCGTTGTCGCGACTATCCTCTCTGAGGTTATTCGGTATGCGACACTTTCATACACGATTAAGCAGCATCTCCCTGCCGTGACGCTGTTCGCTAAGCCATTACGCCAGCAATTACTCGCTGGAGTCACAATGTTTATTCTCATTGACTGGCTCCATATGACCAATGGGGTTTCATGGTGGGGAGAGCTACTAGTTCTCATTGGACTCGGAGGAATAACCTACTTTGCAACCCTCATCGTAATCAGCAAGTCATTTCGTCTCACCGTCAAAGGAGTCGTCTCGGACGCTTTAGCCGGCTAAAATCTCCATATTAATTTGACTATCAGATTCAGCTGCTGTCTAGCGATCTATGCACTTTACTGATATTGATGAACGGTTCTCTGTAGAATTGATAGAGTGAAGATAGAACTTGGATATATAAGATATTTCACAATTAGGACCATCGCTATCAAATGGTCGCAAGTATATAACAAGACTTATTCTTGACTTGAGTCTGGTGGGACCTAATGAGCACCGACACCGAACGCGTCGAGGACGGGACTGACGCGTCCGTCCTCGAGTCGTTCCGAGACTGGTATCACCTCCCCGTCATCGGGGTCGTGATGCTGTTTATGGTCTGGTTGCGAACCCAGTCGTACGATCGGTTCGTCACCGAAGACGGATCGCCCGCCCTGGCGGGGGTCGACTCGTGGTATCACTGGCGGACGATCAACTGGACGGCGGAAAATTACCCGCACACGATGCCGTACGAGGTCTGGACGGGATTCCCGACCGGAAACTACGTCGGCCAGTTCGGCACCTTGTTCGACCAACTCATCGTCACCGTGGCGATGATCGTCGGGCTCGGCAATCCGTCGACCGAGACGCTATACACGGTCTCGCTGCTCTCGATTCCGGTCATGGCCGCGCTCGTCGCGATCCCCGTCTTCTACGCGGGTCGGCGGCTCGGCGGCACGATCGGTGGCATCGTCTCCGTGCTCGTGCTCGCACTTGTGAAAGGGCAGTTCCTGTCCCGATCGACGGTGGGCCAACTCGACCACCACATCGGCGAGGTCCTGTTCATGGCAATCGCGGTCCTCGCGATGATGGTCGCGCTCACCGTGGGCGAACGCGAGAAACCGATCTACGAACTGCTCGTCGACAGGGACTGGGACGCGCTCCGACGGCCCGCCATTTACAGCGGACTCGCCGGACTCGCACTCACACTCTACATCTGGGTCTGGCCGTCCGCGATTCTCCTGGTCGGTATCTTTGCAATCTTCTTCGCCGTCCAACTCTGTCTCGACTACGTCCACGGTGTCTCACCGGATCACGTCGCCTTCGTGGGCGCGGTCAGCCTCGGCGTGACGGCCATCCTGACGATCCTGCTCATGGAGCAACCCGGAAGTACGGGTTCGACGAGTTTCGGTCTCCTCCAACCGCTGACCGCCCTCCTCGTGGCCGCCGGCTGTGTCTTCATGGCCTGGCTCGCACGCGAATGGAATAATCGTGACCTCGAGCGCCGGTACTACCCCGTCGCGATCGGCGGACTCATCGCCGGGGCGCTCGTCGTGCTGTGGTTCGCCGTCCCGAGTCTGTTCGACTCGATCATCGGAAACGCGACGCGTCGCATGCTACCGTTCGGTGGGACAGCGACGGACCTCACCATCGCCGAGGCCCAGCCGCCGGAGAACTTCTTCGACCGCGTCTTCACCGAGTTCGGGAGCGCGTTCTACACGATGCTCGCCGGGCTGGCCTTCCTCGCGATTCGGCCGTTCCTCGGTCGGAAGTTCCGCGCCGAGCATACGCTGGTCATCGTCTGGACGCTGTTCCTGATCAGCATGGCCGCGACGCAGGTGCGCTTCATGTACTATCTCGCGCTCGCGGTCGCGGTGGTCAACGCGGCGTTCGTCGCGGAAATCGCCCGCCTCTTCGACCTCGATCTCGAGAGCGGCCTCGAGTCGATCAGACAGGTCGAAACCTATCAGGTGATCGTCGTCCTGCTCGTCGTCTTGCTCCTCTTCGCGCCGCTCCTGCCGCCGCTCGCGCAGGCGACCGCGTGGGACCAAGGCAAACAGACCGGACCGAGCGGGAGCGCGATGAACTGGGAGGAATCGAACCACTGGCTCAAAGAGAACACGCCTGCGCCGGGGAACTACGGCGACGCGAACAACGCCGACGAACTCGACTACTACGGGACGTACAATCCGGGCGACGGCGATCACGAGTATCCGGAGGGCGCCTACGGCGTCATGTCGTGGTGGGACTACGGCCACCTGATAACGACGCAGGCCGAACGGATTCCGCACTCGAACCCGTTCCAGCAGAACGCGCGGTCGTCGTCGGCGTACCTGACCGCCGAGTCCGAGGAGCGAGCGGAACTGATCCTCGACGCGATCGCCGCGGGCGAGCCGGTCACCGATCGCTCCACCGAGGAACTCCGGCAGGCGACTTCGGACAGTGATTCGAGCGAGGACATTCGGTACGTGATGATCGATAACGAGATGGCCAGCACGAAGTTTGGTGCAATCACGCAGTGGTCGGGTCCGGGTTACCAACATTACCAGATTCCCGACGACTACGAGTCAGGTGAGCAAGTCTCGCGGAACGAGGTCGCTCAACGATTCAGTGATGCGTCGTACTACGACACGATGATGTCATCACTGTACCTCGACGACGCTAGCGAGATGGAACACTATCGCCTCGTCCACGAGAACGAACGGACATCTGGTTTCATCAGCTACGCGTTCATAAACGCCCAGACGGATCAGGTCCTTCTAAACGAGAACGGCCAACCCCAGGTCGGGATCAATCGGCTATACACACGGCAGTTACAGGCACAACTCCAACAGATTAACCAGCGTCAGGACGTAGATGTTCAAATCTTCAACCAGCAACAGGCGTCCACGGTCAAGACCTACGAGCGCGTCGACGGTGCATCGATCACTGGGTCCGTCGGCGAGGGGACCCTGAACGATACCGACAATGCCACCGTCGTTGGCTCGGTCGAACTCGAGACCAACACTGGTCGGACGTTCAACTATACGCAGCAAACTGACGTAGCGGACGACGGCAGCTTCGAACTGACCGTGCCGTACGCGACCAACGACGGACTGGGCGTCGAGGACGGCTACACCAACAGCAGCGTCGAGGCGACCGGCAACTACAGCGTCAGCGTCTTCGAGTCCAGCGAACAGGGACTACGGCAGTTCACCGGAGAGACAGCCGTTCCCGAGCGCGCAGTGGTGGACGGCGATACCGTCAGCGCCGGCGACCTCGAGGAGGTCGAGGATCCGTCCGGCAACGAAACGCCGGGCAACGAGACGCCGGGTAACGAAACACCGGGCAACGAGACCGACGACGGAAGCACGGACGCGGACGGTACCAATTCGTCTGACGAGGGGACCGCCGACAACGGGACCGCGAACGCGTTCGAGCCGGTCACACCGGAACGAGCACGCTAACGCGGCCGTCCGTTCCTCGCGTCGCGGCTCGGTTCTCGATCGGTGCGAACGCCGAGAACGGTTTTGAGCGACTCCGAAATACGACACGGGCGATGCGAACGGCTCCCCCGACGTCTCTCGAGGGGGTCTCCACGGGATCGGTCGACATCGGTTTCGGCGTCTCGAGGGCGACGCGCGCCTCGATCGTCGGTAGTTGCGATCGAGTCCTCGGGGCGCTGGCGATCGCGTTGGGTGCCGAGATCGAACGACGGATCGATCGTCGCGTGGCCGGCTCGACCGCGGGGTTCGTGGTCGGCACGATCGCCGCGGCGAGCCAGGTGAAACGCGTCGTTCGACGGGTCTCGAGCGGTATCGAACCGCGTCGCTCGCGTTTCTCCGTCGTCGATCGGTGGGCGTTCCGGCTACCGGTTGCGGGGCCGGTGACGACCCAGCGGGTTGGACCGTCGGAACGGCCAGGGGTTGTGGTCGTCGCGACTGTCGCTGGCTCGAATCAGTAGTATTATTGCAATACACGCTGCTGCCCTCGAGTACGGTGCTGTCGATGAATAGCCGCTGACAACGTGGATTCGACCGCTTTCTCCCCTTTCGAGGAGGTACCTCGTTGAACCATAATAATTCATATATGAAACTATTAGATAAATTTATTTCCATTGGAGCCAACCATTGGATTGCAATGTCCGCGAAAAACAGCATGAAAGACTACCTCGCAAAGCACCCCCGAATGATCGGCGCGCTGTTCACCCTGTTCGTCCTGCTCAGTCAGGCGGGCTCGGCGGTGGCGGGAACCTCGTCGCAGATCGGTCCGTAAAACTCGACTCCGCACGCATCCCTCTCGGTCGGTGATAGCGGTCGCTCGGAGGACGATTCGTCGAACGCGCGTCGCGGTTATATTCTAACGGGACCGATTCCGTCGTTCCAGTGTAACGTTCCGTCGACGACCAGCGGTAGTTCGGTCCACGTCATATACTCGTCGAGGGAGTCGCGGCTCACCTGGGAAAACGGCGTCGACCCCGGGCTGAGGTGCCGGTCGCTCACCGTCTGCAGGGTCGATTCGGTCGCGGTCCCGAGTTTGAACTCCTTGGTCGAATACGATCGAATGGCGAAATCGAACTCGTCGGCGGACCGCTCGAGTTCGATGACCGCAGGGGCACCGCCCTCCGACTGAGCGATGTCCGCCGAGCCGTCACCGACGATGAGATACTGATCGCTAAGCCCCCCGTTCGTGCGAGCGATTTCGAGCGCCCCCCGAAGCGGGAAGCCGCGGTTGAGCAGTCTGGCCATGGTCTCGCCGGCCGTGACGGCGTCTTCGTTGACGACGTCGGCGTACGTGCTGACGCCGCCGAACGCGCCGCGGCGGGTGAGCGCGAGCCCCTGTTCGTAGGACCGACACGCGTTCAGGAAGAAGACGCCGAGGTCGACCGACTCGAGGGTTCGGACGTCGAGGTCGCCGTCGGGACAGCGGATGCCGTCTTCGACCGCGTGACCGATGTAGTGAACGAAGTCGTAGCCGCCGTCGGTGAGCAACTCGGCGAGCCGATCCGATTCGACGCCGAACTCCGAACGGATCTCGAACGGGAGGTCCGCTCGGTTGCCGTAGGCGCCGTCGAGGAGGTCGTGTTCGCCGAGCATCTGGGCGTCGTTACAGACGAGCAGGATCTCGATCGATTCGTTCGGCTCGCGGTGATCCAGCTGGTTTCGGTACGCCTCGATCGTCGCTTTCGACGCACGCCGTGGGATGTCGTCGCCGAACCAGGCGTGTTCGACGGCTTCGTCCGTCACGGACGGCACCACGAACGACGGGTCGTCCGGGTGGGACGGCGGTGAGCGATGCGTCGTCGCCGAGCGAACGAGCCCCGTCTCCGTTTCCGTCTCCAGTCGCGGGACCGACTCCGGCGTCCGACCGCGGGATTCGCGAACGATACCGAGTTCGTTCACGAGGTATGGGAGCAGCGTGGCGCTGTCCGGGTCGGCCGGGACGTGTGCGGTCAGCGGCCACCGCGGAACGTAGGGATCGATCAGCTGGATCGGCACCTCGAGGTACCGGTCAAGTCGATGGGGAAGCGGCAGGTCGTACGTTTCCGTGAACGAGAACGGCAGGTCGTCCTCGATCGATCGCCGCTCGAGGAGTTCGTACTGGAAGACCCCCTCCGTTCGGACGAGACAGTCGAGAAAGAAGAATCGCTTCAGGAGTCCGGCGATCTCGTCTTCGAACGCGCGGCCAGTCGAGAGCGGATAGTCGAACCGCGGTGTCTCGAGCGCCGGTTCGTCCCCCAGTCGAACCGTGGCTCCCAAGAAAAACGCGAGCGGGGCGGCCCCGTACACCGCCGCGTACTCCCGCGGGACGGTGAGCGTGATGTCGCTCTCCGGCGGATCAACGGCGTCGGGGATCTCGAGGCTGTCACCGAGTTCGATCAGCGGCGGATGGCCGCGCAGGGTCGGCCACGTCCGCTCGGGAGAGGTCGTCTTCAGCGCGGACGGGAGCGCGGAGACGGCGTCCGTCAGTGAATCGATATCGGGCGGCGTGGTAATCGTCCCCACCGGCTGGTCGTGCGGCGATCGTGCGCCGAGTTCGATCACCGTCTCTCGATCGATCGTGATCCGTATCGAGGTCAGCCCGATATCGATCGTGCCGGGGACATCGATGCGACAGTACAGCTTCATCGGGCCGCTCAATCCGACGAACTGGGTCCGTTCCTCGAGCCGAACCGTTTCTCCGGCGTCGAAACTCGCCTCCGTGCGGCCGGTCTCGTCGTGAACGGTGACGGAGTAGAGCTGGTTGAACGTGAGCGCGTCGGTCTCGAATCGGCACGTCTCGTCGACCGGGAAGCAGAACTGCGCCGCCTCGATGGCGTCGAACGACACCGACCCCGGCGTTTCGATCTGCAGGCGCCGTTGCTCGATGGAATCGTATACCTCGAGCCCGACCGGGTCGGCCGTTTCCGCGATCTCGATAGTCATCTGTCCCCGTTGTCATCTCACTCATTCCGCCGCACGGTCAAAAATGATTGTATCGGCCGTCGATCACGGAGTATCGTCAATCACGGAGCGTCGTCGAGCGAGACCGTCGTCAGCGATCGGAACGCGATCGCGGGGTACCGCGGTTCGACCGTGCTGGGTTGCCGACCGCTGTTGTGACCGGAGGACGACAACTGAACCCGTTCGATGACGCCTCGATCCGCGAGTTCGTAGAGGAATCGCGTGACCGTTCCGGCGGTGAGCGACGACCGGGCGGCGATAGCGCTCGCTAGCTCGCGGATCGGGCGGTCACTCGAATCGATATCGACGAGTGCGAGCAACACCCGTTGCCGGGTGGCCGAAAGTGCGAGCGCTCGAGCGACGTGCACGCCGTCGTCGGGCACGTCGGTCCGCGCCGTCTCGAGGTGAGGGGGCTCGATCCGGTCGGCCTCGTCTTCGCTCGCGAGGA
>NZ_JAQIVI010000238.1 GCF_028618695.1 Natrinema soli
GGCCCCGGCGGCATGGGCGGCGGCCCGAACCCCGGCCCCGACGCGAGCGCTGCCGACGGCGAGGGTGAAGAGTTCGTCGACGCCGACTTCGAGGACGTGAACTTCGACGAGGACGAGGTCGAAGACGACGAGTAACGAGTCTTCGCCGCCCCGTCAGACGTAGTCTAACGATTCCGGCGTCGATCCCGATCTCGACTCCGTTCGAACGCTCGGCCATACGTGTGCTCGAGCGCGTCGACGAGACCGGCTCGAACTACTGTGTCTATACATAGATCTTTTATTTGGGACTCTATAGATAGGAATATATTTGTGCTATATTGTATATGAGTATTACATGTACACTCGTCGGTCCCTACTCGCTTCAATAGGTACCCTCTCTAGCGCAACCCTCGCTGGTTGTTCTGCTCTCGCCAGTAAAAACACCCCTCGACACAACCTGGATATGTATAACGGTAGTGATGAACAGCATGTCTTCGCAGCTACTGTTACGAACGAAAACGATGAAACGATATTCAAGGAAGAGTTCGACCTCGATCCAAATACTGGCGACGAAAATTGGGTAATCGAAGGAACTCCTGCGACGATCACGGTTACTATTGACGACAGAAAACCTGTGATGTTTTCCTGGGACCCCCAGACAGGTGCTGGCGACCACTCTGGGGAGTGTCAAAAGGGGTCATCCATCAGCGTGAGCCTCTGGTACAATCAACAAGATGGAGAGGGCTTGAAACAAGTTTACGGGTGCGAGACGGCTCAGAAGAGGTAGGTTATTTCTAGCCGTTTCTATTAAAATTCTTAGACCATAATAGGGTTGTATCCTCTGCGGTAAGTACAGCCCAAGGAGTTCCCGCTGCGGTTGGATTGCAATTGCAGCACCGCGAACAAGCGCAGCGAGCGAGCGGCCTTTTTAGCGTAGATTTTTGCGCCCAACGAGGGACATGAGGCGTCCCTCGAGCCGTGCGAGCGGGCCTTCGGCCCGCGAGCAGAGAGCGGTGAGCAAGCACCGCGAGCGAACCCGAGGCGGAAAAAGGTACGTCCGGAACGTTCGTTTCAAGTGTCTCAACCGATTATCGGGTGAACAACGAATGAGCGAGGACTTCTACGACGTTCTCGGCGTGAGCCCCGACGCGTCTACCGAGGAGATAAAACAGGCGTATCGGTCGAAGGCCACCGAGTACCATCCGGACGTCAGCGACGACCCCGATGCCGAGGAGAAGTTCAAGAAGATCCAGAAGGCCAAACAGGTGTTGACCGACGAGGAGAAGCGCGAGGCCTACGATCAGATGGGTCACGACCGCTACGAGCAGGCCGAGAAACACGGCTTCGACGCCGGCGACGCGGGCGGCGCCGGGGGAATGGGCGGCGGTCCATTCGGCGGGATGGGCGGTGGCGGTGGCATGGGC
>NZ_JAQIVI010000239.1 GCF_028618695.1 Natrinema soli
GGCGCAGGGAGGAAACGGGAATCAGATGGGGTGGATGACCGACGAGGTCGAGAAGAGGTCAGGGTGTTGGACATCGGGACGGGACGTGGCGGGTTCCCAACGCACGCCGCGGCCGAATGCGGGGCCGATGTCCACGGCATCGACATCGATCCGCTGCACGTCAGCGAAGCCCGTGCGAACGCTCGCGAGCGCGGCGTTGCTGAGTCGACCGAGTTCAGCGTCGGGGACTACCACGACATTCCGTATCCGGACGATACGTTCGACGCGGTCTCCGGTATCGAAACGGTCTGTCACTCGGAGTGCAAAGAACGGGTCCTCGAGGAGGTTCGTCGCGTCCTCGTGCCGGGCGGCCGTCTCATGATATCCGACGGCTTCAGGAGTCGAACCGCGCTGACCGACCCGGAGGCGGAGAAGCTGCGAACGGTCCTCGACGGGTGGGCCGTTCCCGACTTCGCGCATATCAGCGAGTTCCGGGAGAGCCTCGAGGAGCTCGGATTCACCGACGTGACGTTCGACGACCACTACGAGCAGATCATCCCGTCGGCGCGACGGCAATGGTTGCCCTCACTGGCCGTTACGCCCCTCCTCAAAGCCGCAGCCGCACTCGGCCTCATATTCAAGGACATAAGTACGTAAAGACATTCGGCGGTTCAATGCTGTCAAGCGCGGTGAGCGCAGCCTCACGAAGTTCATCTAATGTGTCGAAGAGGCGATTTCCAAGAGCCTGATCGAGGCGTCGCCAACACTCTTCCGCGGGGTTCAGCTCTGGTGAACCCCGCGGAAGGTAACACAATTCGATCGGCGTGTCTTCGACGAACTCTTGCACTTTGTTGGCCGTGAAATACGACGCATTGTCCAAGACCACACAGATTTTCTCGCCGAACTCGGTCTGGAGTGCGTCAAGCAATCGAACCGTTGTGTCGCTGTTGAAATTCTCCGCACAGGGAAGAAAGAACGTCTCGCCGGAATCACTGACTGCACCGAGCAGCCTGATGCTGTCCCACGCGCCCGTCACTGGGAGTGACGGGCGCTCCCCTTCCGGAAACCACGCATAAATCAGCGTTGAGAGCACCTGGCGTGTCTGATCAATGGTCAGGATCGTGTATTCGTCGTCCAAGTTGTCACGCTTTTTTTGAAGCCTTCTTGCCAGGCTTCTTGGGCTCTCTCGTCGGATTTGTAGTACTCCGGCCGGGCTGTCTTCTAGTACCTAAGGGAAGTTCTGAAGATACTTCCCGTAACTTTTACCGTATTACGCTTCTATGTTGGATTATGCCTCCTGAAGGATATACAACAGTCACAATCAGCGATGAGTTGGCTGAGAAACTTACACGAATTATGGCCCATCACGATCGCTCCAGCTACGCTGAAGCGATCGAATATGCGGTCGATACAACCCTCGTTCAAGAGGACGAAATCACCATACAGGAGTTGATTCAGTTGCTGGCTGAACGAGCGGAGGAACTGAACTAGCTCGTATTACGGTACAAATTACGGTATGAATTTTCAAAACTTCTCCTAAGTACTACAAGACAGCCCGGCCTCAGACATCAATCGCCGGACGTGCCGTTCACAGTACTCAACGTTGAATTCCTCGACGAGATAGTGACGAGCAAGTGGCACAGACCACGCGGGCGCATCTAGTCCAACGTCTTCGGGTGTCCCATGGAGTGCCTCAACGAACTGTTCGTGCTCGTGTTCAGAGAGTTCTGACGGTCTCCCTTCTCGTGGTTCGTCGTAGACAACCTCCTCGAACGGCTCGTCGGCGAGCCGTTCGAGTCGATCAAGCCACCGCGAGAGCCAGCCAGCAGTGTATCCATAGCGTTCAGCGACCTCTTGTAGCGTTGCACCATCTTCTTCAAGGTAGTTGATTGCCGCCATAAGACGTTGTGACGGCTTTTTCCCCTCGACCTCCGCCAAGACCTGGCGGAGGTCTTCGGTAGAGACGTTGTCGAGAGAGGTCATATCGGGATAACGTGCTCTTGTTTGAAATATTTTTAGCTGACAGTATCAAGAGCGACGCGTCCGTCAATCAGGGCGTGACCCTGTACCACCAGTACGAGATTATCAAGCGCGGAATCGCAGTCCACGGCAATTTCACCGCCGAACTTCCCGAGTAACGTCTCAGATGTCGTTTCCAGTGATCTATCGACGATCCCGAACTGAGCGCCGTTATCGGCGACAGACGACAGTCTCGAAGCGCGAGCCGACCGATGGCTCCCCTCGCTTCGCAACGCCACTGACAAACGGTAGCAAGAAGTATGTTCACAGTGTGGTGACGGTCGTGAGATGAGATACGCAAAATGCATCATCATCCCTGACGACGAGGGATTGCACCCCGTTGATAAGCGGATCGCGGACCATCCCGAGGTCTCGCGTGAGCTCCTCCACAACGTCAATCTCCTCGCCGACGAGACGATCGTCACGATCTATCAATTCTCGGGTGATCGGGAGGCCCTCGAGACGATTCTGAAAGACTCACCGATGGTATGCAAGTACCAGCTCTCGGGCGTCGGCGACGAGATCCACGCCTACATCCACGTCGGGGCACACGAGCGGCTCGTCGGTCTGTTGAGTATACTCAAGGAGTTCGAGTTCATCTTCGATACGCCCCTCGAGTTCACGCGGCGCGGCGGGTTGCGCGTCACGATGATCGGCGACGTACAGAGCTTTCAGGAGGCCATCCCGGATGTCCCCGACGGGATCAGACTCAAACTCCTCAAGACGGGGGAATACGAACCGAACACGGATCGACTGTTCTCCCAGCTCACCGAGCGCCAACAGGAGATCCTCCAGACCGCCGTCGATATGGGCTACTACAACGTGCCTCGAGCGGTGACGCACGAGGATATCGGCAACGAACTCGGCTGCACTGGTGGGACGGTCGGCGGCCACCTGCGGAAGATCGAGTCCAAAATCCTCGCACAGATCATTCCGTGACGACTGCGGTCACGCCGGCGCGGTGCGAGCAACGTCAGCTGTGACTGATGCAGTGCGAGTAACGTCGGCTGCAACTGGCGCGGTGTGACGGAGAGCGGACGGCCGTTTTTCTCACGGAACCGCGTTCGTGCGGTTGTGGGACGCCGTCGTGGCGATCCATCGCAGTCAGTCTCGAGCACCGACAGCGACCGATCCGGTCACCGATCTCGCGGGATCACCGGCTCGATCAACGGCGTAAATCGGGCGCTGTAGCGACGGTCGGCTAGAAACTGAAGAGATCGACGCCTTCGTCTCGAAGGTAATGCTGCTCTCGAGTCGCAACGAACACCTCCAGAAAATCCTCGTCCCGCTGCTCAAGCGGTCCGCACTCACGACGACGACGCTCGCGCTCGGCAACGGCTACGGGATCGCCGTCGGCGTGGTCCTCTCCTTGTTCCTGGCGCCCGTCTGGTTGACGGTTGCGATGGGAGTGCCGATGGCGATACCCAACGTCACCATCGGCGGCCTCGTCGGCGTCATCGCGTGGGCCCTCTACGGCGGGACGCTCGGGCTGGTGTACGGACTGATCCTCGAGTACTGACGGAACCACCGGTCAAACGGACACCCGACGGAAAACGGGCATCGGCTCCGGATTCGATCCGGCACCGTACTTTCTTCTCGATAGACTCGAATGGATACGTCCATGAATTGGGCCAGACTCGCAGGAGCCGGTTTGTTTGCCGTCGGATTTATCGGGTACGTCGTCGGGGTCTACGTCGAGTACCCCGGACGGGCATTTTCGATCACAGCGACCATCGTCGGCATCGCTCTCGTCGCGATCGCAGGACGGTCCGACTCGGGCGAGAGCGTATGAGCCTCGACGCGATGGTGTATACGGCCGACGGCGCGGAGCAGTACGACGATCTGGCGACCGCGATCGAGACGCCGGGAGAAACGTGGATACACGCTGCCGACCCCGTGCCGAGCGAGATGGACGCGCTCGCGGAGCGCTTCGACATTCACCAGTTGGCCATCGAAGACGTGCTCGACGAGGGGACGCGACCGAAGACCGAGGAGTATGAGACGCACACGTTCGTGTTGCTGAAGACCGTTCGGCTCAGCCAGCGCGACGATATCGCGTTCCACAAGGAGGTACAGACGAGCCCCGTCGGGTTCTTTATTGGCACCGACTGGGTGGTGACGATGTCGACGACCGACGTCGAACTCGTCGACCCCTCGGCGTCCCGGTGGGCGAAGAACGGCCGCCGATTCGCCGACCGAGGGACCGACTTCCTCGTCTACCGGATCATGGACGCCATCGTCGACGACTACTTCGTTCTCCTCGACGAGATCGAAGACGATATCGAAGCGGTCGAAGAGCGCGTTCTCGACGAGCCGGACCCTCAGCTGTTAGCGACGCTGAACGACGTCCGGCGGGACCTCCTCGCGTTCCGAAAGGTCGCCTGGCCCGCTCGAGAGGCGATCTCGTTCCTCTCGCGCGGCGACGTTCCCGAGATCGCCGATCACAACGAGAAGTACTTCCGAGACGTCTACGACCACCTCGTTCAGGTCGTCGACCTCATCGAGACGTACCGCGATCTCACCGGCGGGTCGCGGGACATCTACCTCAACACCGTCTCGCAGTCGACCAACGACGTGATGAAGACGCTGACGGTCGTCGCGACGATCTTCATCCCGCTGACGTTCATCGCCGGCGTCTACGGCATGAACTTCGCCGAGACGCCCCTGGCCATGCCCGAACTGTACTGGACGTACGGCTATCCGGCGACGATGCTCGGAATGGGAATACTCGCCGGGCTGATGCTCGTCCACTTCCGCCGACAGGAGTGGCTCTGAATCGCTCGCCAGGGGACGGTCGAGGACGGAGCGAAAGGGGGTGTGGCTGAGGACGGAACGAAAAGAGGTGCGGCCGAGGACGGAACAGAAACGAGTCACCGCGCTCGAGCGATCGAGAACGAGGACGCCACCGCGTCGCCGCCGACCGGTGGCTGACAGACCGTTCGTCGCCGGGGGTAAGTTCAGAAGATGAACCGGGAGTCCATGTCGGCCGAAACCTCGGCGAGGTCGACGGCCGCGTCGGAGTACTGCAGGATCTTCTGCATGTCGCCGTCGATCTCGAAGTCGCCGGACATCAGCATGTCGATGACGCCGCCCTCGCCGCGGACGAGCGTCGTCCACTGCTCGAAGTCGCCGACGAGTCGGAACCCGTACTCCCGCTCGTCGAGGTCGGTGATCGTATCCACTTCCCGGCATTCACCATCGTAGAGGTCCAGATACGAGTACATGGTGCCGTCGTCGGCGATGTTCTCCTCGAGTTGCGTGATCAGTTCGTCGAGGAGGTCGGGGAATTCCGCCCGCAGTTCCGGCCAGGTGTGGTCGGGGATCTCCGCCATCGTCGTCTCCATGACCTCAGTGGTGACGCGTTCCTCGAGCGGCCCGCTACGGGATTCGATGCGCTCGCGCACCTCGGGTGGCGCTTCCTCGAGCATCGCGTCGATCTCGCTTTCGGAGAGCCCCGAGAGTTCGTCGTCGACCGCGTCGACGATTTCCGGCGGTAGGTCGGCGATGGTGTTGCTCTCGAGAGGGATGCCCTCGATCTGGAAGATGAACGAGCCGTCGAACTCGACGCCCCAGCCCGCCGAGTGCTCGGCGTACTCGTTGCTTTCGTTGATCGCGTCTCGATACGCCTCGAGCCACGGTTCGGTCGGAAAATACTGTTCGATCGGTTGGAGTTGTTGCGTGCTCATGTGTGGCCACCGGGCTTCGACGGACCCGATATAGAACTGTGCACAGTGTGAACGCCTGTTGTGATTGCTCCGCGTATCCGAGGGAGTTTATCAGCCAGCGGGGGACGCTCGAGATGAGCCGCTCATTGCCGGCCGTACCCGTTCGGCGGATTTCGGTCACTATAGTAGCCACTGAAAGTCAGTGTGTAAATCGTTTCAGTGGCTACACCACCCACTGACTTCCGTGTCCGTCGATCGGTTCCCGTGCGAACCGGTCGCACATATATCGCCTCGGATTCGCGGACGAACGCTGAAGCCGCCGAATCCTGTCTGTGAACCCATGACAGACTGGTTTCCGTCCAGAGAGTGGTTGGAGAGTTATCGCGCCAATCTCAACGAGGACGACGCGTACGCGGCCGAGAGCGACGGCTGGGGCGTCGAGTTCGACGGCGACTTTCGGTTCGTCCTGACGCGACTCCCGCTCGAGGAGACCACGCTCGGGGACCTCCCCGACGAACTGACCGCCGACCTGTACGACCGGATCGACGCGCTCGCGGACGACGAGTTCGACCGTCTGCGGGAGACGGCGACGCCCGCCTTCGACGAGCGATTGGCGTCCGCCGAGGATGACGACGAGCGCGAGCGCTTCCAGCGACCCCTCTCGGGAGTGACGCTCGCCGACGTT
>NZ_JAQIVI010000024.1 GCF_028618695.1 Natrinema soli
CGCTCGCGTAGCCGTGGCTCCCCGCCGGCGTCGCCGCGACGACCCCGTCGGCGCGAAAGGTTGCGACCGACTCGTCCCGACTTCGGACGCCGTACTCGGAGATTCTCGCCGGTTCGTCGGTGACCAGCGTCACGTCGAACAGCGCGCGCTCTCCCCCCTCGATGTCGTTCCGATCGGTCCCCGATTCCGTTCGATCGGTCTCCGATTCGGTATCGAGTTCCGTTTCGGGTCTCGATCTCGACCCGAGGGAGACGCCGAAGACAGGCCGAGAGCGCTGAACGGCGCGTCCCTCGAGCGTCGCCCCGACCGCGTCGGGAAGGTGATTGCGGTCAACCGACTCCATTCCTGTGACGGGGCCGACCGGGAGAACGGGCGTTTCGACGCCGGCGCGAGCGACCGCCGACAACGCCGCTTCGTCGACCGTCACGAGCACCGACGGCTCCGCCGAGAGAACGGCGTCGAGACCACCGGTGACGATCGTCCCGTCCGCATCGGCGAGCGCCGACTCGAGCTCCTCGACGGTCTCGGTGGCATCGCTCGGATCCGCTTCGCGGTCGACGACGCCGACGACGGGCGAATCGCCCGCGCTCCACGCGGCATCCATGACCGGCAGTTCACACGGCCCGCTCAAAAGCGTACGGTTGTCGGTCGCCGACCGCGCGCCGGCGGTCGATTGCAGTCGGCGGCGATATCCACGTAGCAGCGAAAATCGTTCTTGCTCACCCTGTTCGCTCACGGCTCGTTCTACTCACCGTTCGCGTCCCCGCGGTTCTCGCTCACTCTGTCCGCTCACGGCTCGTTCCACTCACCGTTCGCATTTCCGCGGTTCTCGCTCACTCTGTTCGCTCCGAACCGCGCGTCGCTCCGAACCGCGCTACCCTCGTGCGCTCGGGCGTGCGTTGCCGGTCAATTACTCCCGGATTGATCGTAAGGCCAGTCGCCGGTGATCCGCATCCCTTCGGCGAGGTCCTGCGACTCGAGGTCGGCCGCGATCGCGTCGGGTTCCCGGTGGTCGATCGTCACGTCCTCGCGGGCGAGTGCGACGACGTACTCGGTCAGGAGAATCGCCTGCTCGGACAGGGTTCGGGGCTCGAGTTTCTCGATCGTATCGGCGAAGGTGTGGCCCCACCCCCGCCCCGCACCGTCGGACAGCGATTTGACGTGACAGCCGGGCACGCCCCACTTGACGAACGGCCAGTGGTCGCTGTGGGGGCCGAGTTTCGGCACGGTGCCGATCGGATGGTCGTACCGGTCCGCGACGTCGTTCGCCACGTCCCGGAGCGCGTCGAATCCGTGGGTGACGATCGAGAGCGTCCGATCGCGGACGACGCCGTCGTTGTTGACCACGGCATTGATCGACTCGCGATCGAGTCGCTCGGCGGCCCGCGTCGAGCCGACCAGCCCGACCTCCTCCGCGCCGAAGGCGACGAACTCGATGCGGGTCTCGAGCTCCGCCTCGCGATCCGCGAGGGCGTTCGCGATCTCGACGATCATCGCGGTTCCCGCCCCGTTGTCCATCGCTCCCTCGGCGATGTCGTGAGCGTCGACGTGGCTCGTCACGAGGACGCGATCGTCGGTGTCGGGACCGAGTTCGGCGCGAACGTTCTGGCTCGTCGCGGGGTGGATATCGGCTTCGACGGAGAGCGTGATCGACTCCCCGTCGAACCGACGGGCCAGCCGCGACCCGACCTCGCTCGAGACGCCGACAGCCGGGATTGCGCCGACGGGTTCCTCGTCCGTTCCCACGCTACCGGTCGGAGGAAGGCAGCCCTCGACGTGATTTCGGTAGACGAACCCCACCGCGCCGTTCTCGACGGCGTGATAGTACTTCTCCCGGCGGTGGAGATGCCGGTCGTAGTAGTCGGGCACGTCGCTGCGGACCATGACGATAGCGTCCTCGACGTCGCTCCCCTCGAAGTCCGCGGGGAGGCCGTAGCCGAGATCGATCAGCGGCGCGACGACGCGTTCGGACGGACTGCGCGGCAGCGCGATACAGTCCTGCGTGGTGTCGCCGGCCGTGATCGCGCTGTCGCCCCGGGTCCAGCCCTGAATCTCGAACGACTCGAGTCGGGCGTTTCGCGCGCCGACGTCGGCCAG
>NZ_JAQIVI010000240.1 GCF_028618695.1 Natrinema soli
CCAACCCCTGTTGTCCTGATTCACGCACAGGGGCTTCAAAGCAGGATTTTCATAGAGTCATTCTATGACATGCTAACACGACCAATATATTGCGGCCTTCCTTTCTGTTCTTATTGTACTAATCGGCGTTCTACAACTCACTGGGTAGTTTTCATTCCCGCACCTCGTCGATACTGTTAGAGACATCCTTCATTTGCAGGTCCGTGTACGACTCGTGAGTGGTTTCGATCGATTTGTGACGTAATGCCTCTTGGGCCTTTTCAGACATGCCGTTGGCATACAGGTCGCGCCCAAGCGCCCGTCGTGCGCCGTGCAGCGTGAGATAATCGTAGTCGCCGTCGGGATCGATGTTCGCCTCGTCAGTGAATCGTTTCAACAGTCGGCGGACGCCCTCTTTCGAGATCGACGGCGGTGGCACCTCGTGTTCCCGGTGTAGCCGCTCGAGGACCGCGGTCTTTCCCGTCTCACCCCTATCCTCGAGTGCCGAAGACACCCGTTCCTCGGCGAGTGTCGCCTCGAGTGCGTCCTTTTTCGATCCGTAGTGGCCGGTCGGGAACACGGGCCACTCGTCGGTCGGCGGCTCGAGGTAGTCGTACCAGCGCTCGAGGACGCTATGAACGCTTTCGGGAAACGGTGCGTCTTCGTACTCACGAGACTTTCCGTACACTTCGATGAGCCGCTTTTCGAAATCGACGTCCGACCAGCAGAGCCCGGGCCGTTTCTCGTCTTTCGGATCGGCGAACAGTTCGGCCCCACGAGCGCCGGTCCCGCCGAGCATCACCACGATCGCCCGGTCGCGCATCGCCGTCTTTGTGCCGGTGCGGATGGTCCCCTCGAGCGCCATGTCGACGCGCTTGGTTGCGTAGGCCTCGAGTTGCTTTCGGTCGTCCTTGCTCCAGTACTGTGTCTTTCGCTTCCCATCGTCTTGGGGAAGCGGGTCCATTGCCGTATTCGTGTTCGCTGGATTCGTCTCGAGGTGCTGTTCGCGGACACACCACGAAAGGAACGCCCGGACGTAGGCGAAGTATGTCTGTGCCGTCGACGCCGCGAATTCCTCGTCGATCTTAGACCGGTCGTATAGGCTCTCACTGTAGTCGCGGAGATCTTGGTCAGTCAGCTCGCCCACGCGATCGACACCGCGATCGTTCTCGCAGTGGTCGGCGAACGCAACCAGTGGCGAGCGCATGGTCGTCTCTGAGCCGTCGGCTTTGATCTTGTATTTCAGGTAGTCTTCGACCGCTTTGTGGACGGTCGTGCCCTCGGAGTTACGCCGTCTCTCGCTGGGAGTAGACATTCGTATGTGGGGTACAGTATCGACCCTAGTAAAGTCCCTTGGTTAAAGTATTTAGACAAGTAAATGGGGCAGGGCCTAAATCGCTTGTTTTCGGCACGCTCGGGTGGCCTACAGTACAGTATCGCATCTCATAAACTGAATGGCGCTATATGAATGTCCGTCCACAGAAGTTCCCTACTTCGGAGGATAGATTTCTGTAAACGTCTTTTACTCATGTCTGCTGGAGTGTAATTTGCAAATTCTTCCCACGAGACGGCGTCTATTGGTGTGCTAGTCAATCTGGCAAACTAGGTCGAACATACCAGCGAGTAGCTGCTGACCGCGCAATCTACTTCTGAAGTCGGCTAAGTACGATTCCTAATGCATGGCCTAGCTCGAAATCTAGCTTGTCAGTCCAAATTTCGCGAGTGGCTATGCATTAGAAATCGTGCCTGCTCATCATCAGTTATCTTTGTTTCCCCTCACAAATGAAACGTAACGAAAGTTGGTCTTACCTGTTTCCACCTGTTTGAACCCCGCTTCCTTCATCATCGACACATACTCGCGGACATCTACCTCCGTCATGCCCGGACTGAAAGCGAAAGCAAGCAGGTGCCGTACCAACGGATTGGTTGGCGGTTCGAAATCTATAGAGAACAAGTGTCCGTCCGGCTTCAACACGCGTCTACTCTCGGCAAACCCATCGCGTTTCAGATCATCGGGGAGATGGTGGATCATTAGACTGCTCAACACAACATCGAAATAATCGTCAGGGAACGGAAGCTCCTCGATCAATCCAACCTGGAAATCCACAGCCGTCTCTGACCCCCCTGTCTTGCTTCGAGCCGCCTCAACCATCTCTGGAGCTGCGTCAATGCCATGTACTTCCCCAGCCTCGCCTGCCTGCGCGTGGGCGGCGAGCGTGAGATTGCCCGTGCCGCAGCCAACGTCAAGTACCGTGTCCCCTGGTTTGATTGCTGCCATCTCAACCATCATTTCGCGCAGCGCGCGCTCTTTGCCGAGCAGCACTGCAGTGGTGAGCAAATCGTACCAGCGAGCCCAGTGAATCGTGTCTCCCCGTGTCTGGGGATGGGTGTGATCACTCTTCATCTGTCACTCCACCGAAGCGGATCAATGAGTAGCGAATGCCCCTCATTCGACACCACTGACGTGGATACAGTGTGGGCATCTATCGGTATCGATACAATCACTTGGGGGGATATTTCGAGTAGTCCGTGCATCTGTTCTCATGTCTCTGTGGGTGAGCGAAGCGAATCAGCCTCTCCCCGAATTTTTGGGGGTTTAATACCGATTCGCGTGAAAGAAGTGCTCAATGAGGTGAGCTTGTGCCCGGTGCAGCCGTTCGGCGAGGGCAGAGAGTGAGATGTCAAGCTCCGCTGCGACATCCTCTAACGATGCATGTTGGGGAACGGCGAAGTAGCCCAGTTCATAGGCAGTGAGTAGCGCCTCGCGTTGCTTGTCGGACACGCCGATCAGATCGGTATCGGTACTGGTTGACTCGTAGAGCCGATCGAGGTGGACCGAGATCCCCGCATCACGATGGAGTTCACGCCACGTGGCAAATTCGTCTCGATCGGCAAACTGTTGTTTGACGTATACTCCATCAGCCCGGATCGTCACGCTCTCGGGAAACCGCTTTTGGAGTACTATCTCTTCGAGAAATGGAGGGCGACGGATCGTCAAGATGAGCTGATACAGCCGCATCGTTCCGACCTCACTGATGAGGACATGATTTTCGACGAACGAAGCGTCCTCAAAGGTAGCATCGAGCCCATCGAACGAGGGACCCGTCGCTCGGATGAACAGCACAAGCGGTCCTGTATGGGGCTGTTCCATGCTCTCTAGTTCGAGTGTTAGGTCTGGGATGGAATCCACAATATCAACGAATGGTACATCCGGTGCATGAAGCTGGCATTCGGCGATGAGGCTCATGGATAATGCTGGCGGCGAATGAGGGTAAACATATCGTGAGGGTGGGTAGAGAAGGCCGTCATGCAGTACCTCTGACCGGTATCTGGAACGGGCTCTCTATCGATCGTATGTGCGATCCGTCCAGCTCATCCCCTGCGTCGGAGAGTGATCTCGCCCTGGCTGCTCCTCATTCCACAGGTTGGAGGAACATGACGTTCACGCGGCCAACGGCATCAAAATCACGTAATTGATACACCAACTCCCGAATCCGCGAGGCCTGTCCACTGCAAAAAATCGTCTCCAGACACCACTCGCCGTGGTGTAGATGCTGTGTCGTTCCGATGATGTCCTCGAACTCGTGTTGGACGGTATGGAGCTCGCCGATGACGAGGGTGTGTTCATAATCGAACGCGACTGCTGCAACGACCGCTCCCTCGACCGCTTCCAATTCCGTATGGCGTTCGATGTACTCATGGATCGCTTCGCGGCTCGCGCGTGACCGCGATTCGAGGCCTTGTGCTTGCCACGTGTCGTCGAACGAATCGAGTACTTCCTGAGGGATGTTCAGGCTCGTTCGCATACTCACTCTTGGCGAGACTGCCATTTAGCCCTCGTTATTACGGTGACCCGGATTTGCCCATAACAACCGCTAAAGGCTGACCCGACCTGCATTCAGTACGGAATGTTACCCTCAGACTCACTTGGACTTGTGATCGGTTCCGTGGTCCTCGGGGCAGTTCACGGCATCGAGCCCGGTCATGGCTGGCCAGTCGCTGCCTCATATGCGCTCGACCAGACAAATAAGTGGCTCTATGGTTTCGCTGCGAGTCTCATCCTCGGCATCGGCCATCTCATCAGTAGTATCGCAATGGTGGCCGTGTTCTTCTATGCGAAATCATATTTCAGCCTCACCCAACTCAATGAACCGCTCACGATCGCCGGTGGGATTCAGATCGGTGGCCCGGTCAGTCTCGTCGCTGGACTCCTTCTGATCGCGCTTGGAATTCGCGAGTACAGAGGCGGACACTCCCATGGTGCTGGGCAGTCTCACTCCGCTGACCACGGTCAGACCGATCAGTCGCATAGGCATGGAGACCACTCTCACGACGGCGACGCCAACGATGTCCACTCCCACAGCCACGGTGATCACTCTCACACCCACGATGACCATGCGCACGCGAGTGGTGGGATTTTAACGCGATTCAAGGAATACATTCCATTCGTTGGGGGGCATTCACACGCCCACTCGCACGGAGACTTCGATGAGGCTGGGAATCGAGGGCTCCTCGGAATCGCGTGGTTCGCGTTCGTCCTCGGATTCGCACACGAGGAGGAATTCGAGATTATTGCATTGTGCGCCGGCTCGAACTACTGCCTCGAACTCATGAGTGTCTACGCGCTGACGGTGATTCTCGGGATTGTTACTCTGACGATGCTGCTCGTCGCTGGGTATGAACACTACGAGGAGGAGGTAGAACGGTATACACCGTACCTGCCAGCGTTCTCAGCGGCGGTACTTATCATCATGGGGCTTGGGTTCATTACCGGCCTGTTCTAAGCTGATCACAGCTCGATGCCGACAGTCAGTGGCTCTTTCGTTCGTATCACGGTCGATACACCCGAAGTAGTGACCTAGGTGAACAGCGTCTTCTGAGCGCTGTCTCTGCACGATTCCCTCACAGAATCAATTGTAAGATAAGGTATTCAAAATGTACAACGAGTACTGTGATGAGTGGTATCGGATCGTCTGAACGGGTCTGTGGGCGACTCACAACCGCGTCAACGCTGGTTGCGTTCGTTCGAGACATGAGCGTTGATCGATATCTCAGCGATACGGACCACAAGCGGTTCGAGGCCCTTACGTATGATGGCGCACCGATCGTTCGCGCCCTGTTCTGTCGCGAACTCGCTGGCCTCTCGTGGAACAGCCTCTACGAGTTCCTCTCCACCGAGGACCGAGCTGAACGGCTCGGCTTCGATCCCACAACGTTTGGACCATATAATACAGCACCAACACGTCAAACACTCACCGCCGCATGGGACGTGCATCTCTCGGATGCCGCCAAGCGAGCACTCCTCTCACTGAGCGAGCGACTCGTCGATGCCGCGTATGAGAACGATGACGCGCTCGATCTGCGCCCACCACGGCACGTCGACGAGACTGCATCGGATCTCCGTGAACGCCACGTCGGCGAGTTCTCCGATGAGCAGATACGAACCCATGTCCGGCACGCTCGGGAGACGATCTTCGGCACGTTCGACTCCGGCCGTGCGGGGAATACAACGTATCCCGACAGTCGCTTCGATGAACTTCAGGCACTGATGGCGCTTGGCAGCTCTGGAACGCCGCAGGGTCAATCACGGATGGAGAATTTCTTCGGCAAGGACTACACTCCTCACGGCGATACCCATCTCCGAACGATCAAACAATACACGCCCGAGACGATTCAGACAGGCTTCGATCAGTCGATCGAGAATCTCCTTGACGCAGTGAACCACCTACAAATTCTCCAACCGCCGGTCACGGTTGCGATCGACATCACGACGTGGCAGTACCACGCTGATGGTGAGCTTCCCCCAGAAGTCAGCGGGGTTAATGACTCGGGCGAGAAGGCCTACAAGTTCGCGACGCTGTCGCTGGTCGGCAAGAGTATGCCGATTGTCCTCGCTGTTGAGCCGGTCATAGAGGATTCAGCCTGGGATGAGAACGTTCCACATCAGTACCACCGGACCGTTCGGCGGCTTGTGCGACGAGCCCAAGAATTCGTCTCGATTGACCTCGTGCTCGCCGATAGAGGATTTGAATCGTTCCAGGTCTACCAAACACTGGCCAATCTTGGTGTCACCTACCTCTTTCCAAAGATCGAACGGAATCCTGAAGCAACGTATATCGAAGGAATGGAAGAAAAAGGCCAAGATCTGGCCGTTGAGGAGGCAACGGTCACCGCCAGAAATGGAAGTCACGACTGTCGAGTGCTGTTCGTGCCGAGTCGTACTGGCGACGACACACAAGTATTCATCACGAACAAGCAGGTGAAGCCCGAACACGCAAAGGCGTGGGTACACCGCTACGCCAATAGATGGTGGATCGAAGCTGAGTATCGATCGATCAAACAGCACTTCCTCGCACGAACGTCCTCCACGGATCACACGCTTCGGTTCTACTACTTCGTGTTCGGCGTCCTCATGTACAATGTCTGGCGGCTTACGGACGTGCTTCTCAAAGCGACGATCTCACGAGAACTGACGACAGCGCCACCGGTGCTTACTGCTGGAGAGCTTGCTGATTGGGTCGCTATTCATCTCCAACTCGAACCTGGCTAAGCAGGCTCTCTACCAGCGTGTGAGACAGAATGCGGAGCGGCTGCTCTCTGCAAATACGACCGAAAATGGCTAGTTTCACTACATACAATCTGAATACCAACTACATTCTCAAAGAGTTCTTCTAGGGAACTTCATATCTACTTGATTATCTGGAATAAGAATGTTTGAGGGATGAAACACGTTTACACTCCGAAGTTAGGGAAGTTCAACAGTTTCGGAGAATAGGGCAGTTTTGGGTTGAATCGCCATCAATTCGTGGTGCTTCTCACCGATCAAGCATCAATTTTGAATCCTCGTGGTCAGACTACCGGGCGAGCGTTGGAAAATGCGTAGATTTTGGCGCTGCTGAATAGGGTTGCCACTCTCAAACAGCGGACCCAACGAGAGTTCAGTCGGTTAGTCGGGTGGGATCAACGCCGACGCGACGAGTTCACCACATTCGCCTGCGGTTAGTACGGGCGCGTAGTCTCACCCCGGCGATATTGGAAGCGAGTAGCTCCCTGCGCGGTACCGCACCGAACCATTCCCATGAACGTCTGTAACTCGAAGAATCGTGTATCTTCGTAGGAGGCGTTTGAGGCCCGGCCAGAATCGAAGTGGTCGAAGGCGTGATCACGCGCGAGGCACGTCGTCTGGACGATCTTGTCCTGTGAGAAGGATTCGTCTTTGCTTTCTTCTTCAGGGACATCCTCGACGATCTCACTCTTGGGTCTTACCTCGGGTGCTGGGATGTTGCGATCGTGGACTTCCTTGATGACGAAGTGGGCCGCAGTTTGGACGTACTTGTGGGTCGCGTCGTCGAAGCGATTCCGCCAGGCCCGCGAGAACGCTGATTCGTCTGGCACTCGGTTGAATCCGAGGATAGTGGCCACTTCCGGTTGTCATGTGAGTCGTCGACTGAAGTCGGCGTACGAGTCGCCCGTGATCTCCATGAAAACGAACGCAAGTACCATCCCACGGAAGGAGAGTGGAGCAGGATGCCACGCCGGATAGCCATCTTCGATCTGGTCAATCGAGTGATCGAGGTTCTCGAACGCCGTGACGAGGTCAGTTCCTTTGAGTTCGTTCCGGATGGCGATTCCGAGTTGATATGCTTCAATCGTCACCTATCAATGCGCCGATTGTCGAGGAACTGTTGCATCTTTTCGAGCGCGATCTGTGCTTCCGCTCGATTCTCCTCCAAATTCGACATCGTAGACTTCGGAAGCCCTAGCTCATCTGCCAAGAGAATCAGCCGATCAAGGAGCGTGATCTCCAATCGTTCGTTGATCATCCCGATGCTAATGACATCAAGGTCGCGGAGGTCGTCATCTTCGACGTCAAGGACGAACTGATCTTTCTCCGCGAGCAACCCCTCCATGATTGGACTCCCCTGTTCGCACGGTTCCATATCGAGTGTAGCGAAGATGGCTTCGATCCGGTCGATCTGGTCGACCGTATCGCCTTCGTGGCCGCCGAAAATGGCCCGTACCTCGTCGCTCGCTGCGGCGGCGGTAAGATCGCTATGAAGATCGAGAATTTCGATCTCGGCATGATAGAGTTTCTGGAGCTCCCGATCGAAGAGTTCGCGCTTGGATGTGATGGACATCTCTATCAAACCTCCTCCGAGTCGTCTTCGAGCAAGTGGTCGCGCAGACAGTCCTGCACAACGTCGGTCTCAACAGCGCCACTCTCCATTAGGAGATAGAGGCTGCCAGCGGACATCGATTCGTCCGACTGAAGATCTTCGAGAAGCTCCGGAATCCCCACATCTGTCGCTTCAATATCCAGGGACATCGACTCGACAAGCAGGCCGTCCCGGTGGCCAGCTCGTCGAAGGGCCGCCGTGAACAGTCGCTCGGGAACCCTGCCCTGTGACGCTTGCCCATCACGCATCAGCGTTGCCACGCCGACCGTTCGAAGGAGAAACGCGAGTCCATCACGAACAGCGGCCTGGAGATCCTCGTCCGCATTCTGCCACCGCTGCCCTCCATCCACTACTTCACCGAAGATTTCGTGCCACTCGTCGTCGTTCAACTCGTCGACCAGAATCGAGAAATCGAGCATCGAGTTATAGACACGCTCGCGGATGTCCCGCCGGCGTTGGTACCGTTGTTGCTTCGCATGTTGCCCATCGTATACCTTCTCACCCTTTAACCACCGACGGTCTTCGGTGGTGAGCATCGCGTTCTTGCGGCCGGTCATATACACTTCAATGAGTGACAGCAGGATAAAAACGGTCCGAAAGTAAATCAGAGATACTACACCACTATAGAAATATTATTTACCCTGTGGCGAGATAGTCGTATATGAATCGTATCGTGTCTCAGCTGGAAACGACTGCTACCAGTGGCACTGCTGGGGTGTTCGGAAACGATGGCTGACGTCAAAGCAGCCAGTGCTATAGATGAATACAGCGGGCAATCGAGCCCTGCGAAACTCGTCGAGATCGCCCGCTATTTCCTCTTCATCGGTATCGTCGGATTCGGCGGGCCGCTCGTCCACATCGCTATGATGGAAGACGATCTGGTCGGCGATGACTCGCGAGGATGGACCGACGAGTCGATCTTCATGGAGGGGCTGGCGATCTGCAATATGCTCCCCGGACCGGCGTCAACGCAGCTCGGCATTTTCATGGGCTGGATACGGGCCGGTAATCCGGGAGCGATCGTCGCCGGTTTCTTCTTCATGCTTCCGACGTTCGTCCTCGTCGTCTTCTTCTCCTGGCTGTACTTCGCGTATCAGACACTGCCAGCTGTCGAAGCCGCCTTCTACGGAATCAATCCGGTTGTCATCGGACTCATCGTCGGTGCCGCGTACTCGATGGCACAGAGCGCCCTTGCTGACGGGCAGTCACACGCCGAGTTCGACATCGGGTCGGATACCTGGTCGGTGGACTTTCTGCTGGTAGCGCTGCTAGTCGCCGCGACCGTCGCGACGGCCACGCTGAATCCGAATCCCGTCCTCGAGTTCATCGTGGCTGGACTCATCGCTGTTGCGCTCTATCGGTCGGACTGGGTGCGAGCGAATATGAAGCATATCGCCGCTACCGGCGTCGTAACAGCCATCCTCGGTGGCCTGTACGCGCTCCGAAGTCGCGTACTCGACTTGGTCGGCCCCCGAGTTCGGGCGGCAATCGAGGCGAGTCCGCTCTGGGGACTCGCGCTCGCGCTCTGGGCGAACCCTTGGATGAAGCTGTTCCTGTTTATGATCTATACAGGGTCGTTCATTTACGGTGGCGGTCTCGTCCTCATCCCGTTCATCGAGAAGTACGTCGTCAACGAGTTCGCGTGGTTGACTGCACGGGAGTTCGTCGACGGCATCGCCATCGGCCAGCTCTCCCCAGGCCCCGTCGTAATGACGACGGCGTTTGTCGGCTACAAATTGTTGCTGGATGTCTCCGGCGGCATCGTGTGGATCGCTATCTTGGGAGCATTGGTCGCCACGATCGGAGCCTTTGGCCCGTCGTTCGTGTTCATTATGGGCTTCTTCCCGTATTTTGCGCGAGTTCGCGAGAATGACGTCGTCCAAACTGCACTGACCGGGGTCAACGCCGCCGTCGTAGGGGCGATTCTCGGCGCGACCGTCACACTCGCCGCGGAGTCGTTCGTCGACGTCTTCACCGTCGCCCTCGCTGTCGGTACGTTCGGACTGTTCGTCCGCGGGACGCACGCTGCATATCTGATTC
The DNA here is from genome assembly GCF_028618695.1 of Natrinema soli. The sequence goes on from NZ_JAQIVI010000240.1 coordinate 10,197, forward strand.
TCGGCGGCGGTGGTGTCGGCATGGCATGGTATTTCCTCGTCCTATGAGTCAGGCACAACAAACCACGTCCAGAAACAGAAGTACACCACAGAATTCACCACGAGTTCAAGTATGAGTCAGGAGCAAGTCACGGTTGAGACGGACGAATCGGGCCCACTAGATACATTCCGGCAGTTCTTCGCGCTGGAGCGGGACGTGTTGGTGTTGTCGTTAGCGATGTTCGCGTTTAGCCTCGGCTTCCAGATGACTAATCGATTCCTCCCGGAGTACATCGTCGCCCTCGGTGCGTCCGGCTTCGTGGTTGGCCTGTTTGGGACCGTCGGCAACATCATCTCGGCGGTGTTCCCGTATCCAGGTGGTGCAATCTCCGACCGCATCGGCTCGCGATACGCGCTCACTCTGTTCGGATTGATTTCGACACTCGGCTTCGGAGTCTGGTTAGTCGCGCCGAACCTCGGGGTAATCACTATTGCCGGCGTGACGATCCAGCCCTGGATCTGGATTTTTGTCGGCCTACTACTAGCTCAGGGCTGGAAGTCGTTCGGACTGGGAGCGACGTTCGCAGTCGTCAAACAGGCGACCGACCCCTCGCGGCTGGCCGCCGGCTTCGCCAGCACCGAGACGTTCCGCCGAACGGCGTTCCTCATCGGGCCGATACTCGCGGCCGTCCTCATCGGCTTCCATCCGGACTTCACGGTGAGCTTCCAGTATGTTCTCGCCGTCGCCGTCGTCTTTGGTGTTATTGGAACGGTCGCCCAACACCTCCTCTATGACGCCAGCGAGGACTCTATTGGAGACTCCTTTGAGGGGATCAACCAGATCAAACGCGATCTCCGGAATATGCCTGACCCGCTTCGGCCGCTGTTGGTCGGTGACACGCTCGTCCGGTTTGCCAACGGGATGGTATACGTCTTCTTTGTACTGGTGATCACCCAGTTCTATCAAGTCGGCTTCGAGACGACGGTTTCGCTGGCTAGTTTTTCGTATGCGATCGACCTCTCACCGGAGGCGTTCTTCGGTTACCTCCTGGGCGTGGAGATGCTGATTGCGCTGTTGATCATGGCGCCAGCAGCGAAAATCGCCGAGCGGGTCGGCCTCAAGCCTATCGTCGCGCTGGGGTTCGCGGTGTACGCGTTGTTCCCGGTCGTCCTCATCAGCGGGCCGGAGGTCCTCGACCCGGTGATGCCGCTCCAGTGGGCGATGGTCCTCATCTTCGCGTTCTCGGGGCTGCGGTTCGCGGGGCTGCCCTCTCACAAGGCGTTGATCGTTGGCCCCGCCGAAGCTGGCGCCGGAGGACGCGTCACCGGCACCTACTACCTCCTGCGAAACACCATCGTTATTCCGAGTGCGGCACTTGGCGGCTACCTTTGGGAATTCGTCAGTCCAGAAATCGCGTTCACTATCGCAGCAGTCATTGGCGTCGTCGGGACTGGATACTTCCTGCTGTTCGGCGAAGAATTCGAGGCGTATGTATGAGCAGGAGAAGTTTCGATCTCGTTCTCGACGACTCGAATCAGAAGTGACAGTATCCATCGTCAGTATTCTTCTGGACGACGGGGGATCCACAGACAGGAGAATATGTTCAGTATCGTCGGTAGATCCTCAAATAACGCTTCCAGTCACTTCGATTGAACTTTCGGCTGCCATCCGCGCAAGTAGGCGACACTGATTCCACCAGCAACCCCACTAAACGGGAGGGAAAGCGTCCGAACGACGAGGACTGCCGCCGTCGCCGCCGTACTGGGGACCCCCGCGACGACAACGAGCGCCCCACCAAGCAACAGGTCGTACGCGCCAAGGCTTCCGGGAATCGGGATCACACTCGCGACCTGTGGGAGGGGAATGATGACGAGGATCGGGAGAAAGACGCTGTTCACGCCGAGGCCGCGAGGGCGACCCAGAACGCAGCTGCAGTCAAGAGCTGTTCAATGAGGCCTCAGACCGCGATGAGAGCAAGCAGACGAGGCGTCTCTTGAAAGCCAACGATTCGTTGCCAATATCGGTCAACACCAGCCGCGACGAACGCTCGGTCATGTGGTTGTTCTCGATAGAGCCCCGATATCCGTGAAACAGCTGGCGTAAGTACTGCTGCGATGCCTTTCGAGAGATAATTACGAGTCCGGAGAATTACACCGCCGAACACCACGAGCCCAGCGATAGAAAGACCGAACGTCAGCAGGATTGGAGTCGCATCGGGCGTTCCAAAGAGAACGAACATCCCGAGTACTGTAGAGAAGACTGTCTGTGTGCCTGATTTCACGTACTTTGCGGTTGAGCGGACACCCAACGCCTCAGAGTATCCCGTGTCCGTGGCAACGCTGAAGAATCGAGCCATAATCGGTTCCGAACTGACCGGACCCGCTGGACTGAGTGTATCGAAGAAATCACCGGCAAGCGCGAACTGCACGCTTTTACCGGGTGAAATGCCATCTCCGAGCGGAGCGATCGATGCCCAGACACCGATTGCATCCGCCAATCCCTCCAGAACAACGAGAATCGCGATGACTCCGAGGGCCCACGGTGTCACAGCGATGGCCTGGTTGAGAACCGTCTCGGCACCGACCGTGTAGAGATACCCAGCTAAAATCGTACCGCCGGCACCAACACCAACGAGGAATCGAAGTACTCGTCGAATGGCTTAGAGTCTCACTATTTCAGTGCGGCGTGTGGTAGAATGGCCTGCGTGTGAGCTACTACTCGAGACCACAGTTTGAGAGTACGGTTGATGTTCAGACGATGGGAATCAACGGACTTGAACGGTTCTATCGAATGTCGATATCGCGCACTCCGAGCTGTTCTAAGATGATCGTCACGTGCGGTCGTCAAACTCGCTGGAAACGGCATATCCGTATTCGATTCCCGTGTGAATGACTGTAGTGTTCAGATACGCCGATTTTGTGCGGAGAATCTCAGCTACTCGTCAGCGGTTTTTCTTACAGCGTTGTCGATAAAGAAGAGACCAGCTAAATTCTCGGTTCAGTCCAGATAGATGTGAATAGAAGGCACGCATCAATTCCATCCTCCGAAATTGTGAGTTGCGAATGGTTCACGAAAACCAACATTCTGACCGCCCATTCGGTTGATAATAACCTCGCCATCGCTGAGAATACACCCGAAAAGCAGGTGGTTCAGTCAGAGAGAGTATACAAAACCAAGAGAACCAGTGAGCAGCGAAGTGATACCTCTCATGATCTGTGAGCCCGGAACCGATACTACAGGAGTGTGACTAGCCTCTTGTCCAGCCAACCGAGGAACCGTGACAACGACATCCGCGGCTTCTTCCGCACCTCAATAACACCAATACAGTCCTGGGCCAAGAAGTCCACGAGCAACCACATATTGCTGTTCTGCAGATTGGAGCAGTACATTATGAAGCCCGTTTCTACACAGCCTTGCGACGTCACGACAGAGACCGAGTTCAATTTCAAATCACTAATTCCGGATTATGACGTCGATTGATCTGCCCTGTTGAATAGCTTTTCTGAACCCCGAGAGGAAGAGAAAACTACAGCAGACACGATTCGTTTAGTGCTCATCGGTAGCGTACTTTCCTGACCTGGTAGCAAGAATGAGGATTGGTTTCTGAGATTCTACTCTTCAACCGCTGATTCGTGGCCATAACACACCCACCCCGACGCCGCACCCCTATTCAACAGAGCAGATTGATCCGGCTCTGTTGAAATCCTTCAGCGTTGGCATTGAGGAGAGTAACTCTTTTCCCAGACTCTTGCGGATCCGATTCGAAACTGGCTTCTTAGAAAATCGCATGACGACAAGAGGGTTTCAACAAAGCCATTGATCCGTGATTGATCTCCCGTCGAACGAATGGTACGCGAACAGCTTCCTCAGCCACCCAATCGATCAATCGAGGTCAAGTTCTTCGGCGATCGTTGTCTCGTTCAACGCCGATCGAAGCAGTGCAGGATAGAAGTCGTCGTTTTTAGCGAGTTCCTCACCGTGTTCGCGCTGCCACTGAAGATTGAGTTCCTGGTAGCGCAGCTTGAAATCCTCTACGAGGTCATCATCCGCGATGTACATGTTGATGTTCTTCCGCTCTCGGACTGGTGGGAGGCCATCTCCACCGCTTTTGCTCGTCCCTGACGACTCATCTGAATTTGAAGATTCTGAGGTCTCTGGCTTCTTTGAGGTCTTTGATGTCTCTGACGAATCTGATGGAACATCTCCCTCTTTCGGCATATTCTTCTTTTTCTTCTCTGATGTCTTTGATGAATTTGACGTCTCTGATACACTGTCGCCCTCCACCTCGGTCTGTTCACCGGTATCGTCACGATCGTAGCGGGCGTTGAACGGGTCACGGTCGTGTTTTTCACTCATCGGTGAATCCCTCCAAATGTTTAGCAACCGCGAGGTACTCGCCTTCCATATCACAGTCTTCGCTGTGTTCAAAGATCGACACACCGGCGTTCCATGCTCGTTGCAGTGCGACTCTCTTTCTGATCTCAAAGACAGCACATCTATCTTTGTCCTCAAAGACATCTCTGAACCAAGCCATCATCTCCTCGGCCTCGCCGTCGACTTCTACCTCGTTCGCGACCAGTGCCAACTCCTGGACGTCGTCAAACGCAGTCTCAATCGAACGCAGTTGCTTGAATAGCAGTTCGATTGCCCGGATCGACGTCGTCTTTGCCTGGGCGGGGATCAAGACATTGCCTGTCGCGATAATCGCATTATCGGTGAGCACGCCGAGGTTCGGTGGACAGTCGATCAGAACGAAGTCGTAACCGTTGGCAACACCCTCGAGAAGCATACCGAGGCGCTGCTCACGCTTCATTTCGTTCGCGAGCTCGTCCTCTGCGTTGATCATCCGCTCGTGGCTCGGGATTGCGTCCATCTCTTGATGCTCAACAATCAGGTCGGTTCCGTCCCCTCTGGAGATTCGATCGAGATCAGCCAGAGTATCGATTAGTGCATCCCGATCGCGATCATCATACAACTCCTCAAAACCCAGACCTTCGGTAAGGTGGCCCTGCGGGTCAAGGTCGATTACGAGCACGTCGTTCCCTAATTGGTTGAGTGCTCCCGCAACATTGAGCGTGGTCGTCGTTTTCCCTGCCCCCCCTTTTTGGTTACTGATTGCGATATTCATCTTTGTCGTCTTTCTCCTCTTTTCGATCAAAGACGTTTCTTCCGCTTAAAGATACGTCAGACACACGTAATCGAAAATAGAAATTGCAATCCCTACTCAGTTATCGTCAGCACACTCGAGAATACGGTTGTTCCGATCATCGCCTATTGACGATTGATGTGTTTCCGTGACTCGACGGCTTTGGCCGAAAGCTTGGTCGCCCCGACGGTCTCCTACAGATAGGTCTTCTCAGTCATCGATCGGCCTGCTCAAGGCGTTCGATTGCCCGCAAATTGGGCTTTCCATAAGAGCTATTGCGACGTCCGAATCATCAAAAGCGTCTCGTTGTGCATTGCTAAATCCATAGAAAATAACAGAATGAGCGTACTGACTACGAGGGATAGGTTCACTACAACGGTTTATTCGTGAGGAAGAGCAGTGAAGCCGAGAGTCTGAAACCCGTCGTCGTAGGTGAGAATGTGATCGATTTCGTAGTCTCGCGCCTGCACGCCGATTAGGTGGTCGGTGAGCGAGATAGACTGGTCATCGTACGCTCGAAACTGTTCAATCGCGCGATCAGCGAGTGAAGGCTCAACGTCGAGCACGCGGAAGGTATCGGTCTCGAGTATCCGTTCAAGAACCTGGTGAGCAATTCGAGCGCCAGCGTGAGAGAGAAGGAGGGATACGACCTCATCAAGGACGTACTGGTTCGTAACGAGAGGATAGTACGGAAGGTCGTTCGTCCCGATCGCTTGAATAACGGGACGAATCTCCTCGTGCCGTGATGCCCTTTCGTACTGGTGGGCAACGATTGCATTGGTGTCGACGAAAAGCGGCACACGCCCATCGACGTCGGTCGTTGGGACAAACCGCGGAAAATCTGCAGGCGTCACATTTCACTCGTCGAGTCCGATCGCATCACCGAGGAGTTTGTCAGTATCTGCGACATCGATTGGTTCTCCCTCAGTACCGAGCGGCTCCCCAGCGAAGAAGGGGTCGTCAGGATTGTGCTCACCTGTGGTGTCAAGTGGTTGTTCGGTATCCATTAACCACCATACGACGGCTCGCCCTCCGACCTTCCGGCGCTCGACACGCCCCTGCTCGCGGAGTTGCTTGAGCTTTTTCGTCGCTCCTTCGGGAGTGCAATCGAGTGCATCGGCGACGTCTCGAGCGGTAACGATAGGCGCGTCGCTCTCGCGCATCACCGCGAGAACACGCTCGGGTGTGAGCGTCTCGACGAACTTGCCGGCGTTATCGCGGGTCCGTTCGCTCATACTATCTCTGTTGTGCTCGCAATGTATAACCCTGTTGGCTCGTGCTAATAGGGGTAATTCACACCTGTTATCACGTACTAACAGGCAAAGACAGACAGGCCTCTTGAGGCGTTACCTTACCTTCATAGGAACGCCCGAGTGCTGGAACACTCGAGCCGGGTGTCTCTCGGGAGGACAACCCTATGTTGACCTAATTCGAACCGGGATGGCGACGAACGTTACCAGTGACGAGAACTATCCTGGTCAATCGGTTTTCCAGCGGTGGGAACGTAGTCAATAGTATTACAAGTCGTTGAACGGTATATTAAACAGCGAGATACGATAGACGACAACCTGTCTCGACTACAATCCGCGTTAATAATGGGATTATTGGGCACAATTGCCCTCTTACTTATGGCCATTATATTCGACTATCCGAGCGTCCCGAGAACGTTGCTGGTTGGACTCTTGGCGACGATCGTCTGGTACGTTTTCGACCCTCGTCTCCTCGCTAACTCAGATTGAGCAAGGACTATATCTACTGTCAAGGCGGGAATATCCATACTACGGTTTCTTATCGAGATTCTTTTGGGGAGGATGTGGTGGCAACCGGTGTTCAGTCAGAAGCTATCTCATAGAGAATTGTACATCTGCCCACTCACTATTTCGCTCTAATTTCCTCAAAGAGGGGACCGAGTTCCTCGGCGTGATCAAGGCGCTATTGAACCCTCCAAATTCCTGCTTCGTCTGGGCATTCGTGTCTCTTTATCCCCCTTGATGATACATGTCCAAAGCGGTGCGAGCCGCTGCCTACCTCGTCGACCGCGGCCGCGAACGCTACATGCTCGGTCGAGAAGCGAAAACCAGAGAAGCGCTAAGACGGTTGTGTGGTAGTATCGGGCCTGCTCTGTTCGCTGAGCAGTTGTGTCAGGGTTGACTTGATCTGCTCGGGGTCGGGCACATCTCGGAACGTGAGATCTTCGGTACTCGTCCCGGCGGTGTATATCCGGACATCGCCGAACGAGAGCATTCGCTCGAGGATCGTTTGGTCAAAGGAGGTGTTCTGGACGCGATCGAGGCGGATCTGGGTGACATCGCGGGAGATGAGCCCATGTTTAACGTAGATCTCTTCGTCGGTGATCACGTACAGCAGTCGTATCCACTCCAAATACGTTTTCCCGACGATTCCCACACCGACCACAGTGAGGACGAGCGGGAGGAATCCAACCCACACCGGCAGTTCTTGACCGTCGAGTGCTGACAGAAGCATTAGTGTGCCAACGATCCCGCCGAGTACGAACAGGAGACCACCGATGACCTCGAACAGGATCGTGAATCGCGACGGTCGCCCGGACCACTGCACGTTTTCATCTTCCATCAGGTGGAGCCAGTCTGCGTCTTCGACGTTTTCTTGCGGCTGTATTAGTGACATTGAATCTCACGCTCTGAGGATGTGTATGGATCCGTCTGCCAGTCGAGGACGCCACGTCGGCGTGCCCAGTCCTGTATTCGTTTTCGTGTTACCATGTGTGATTTCCCCTCTTCTGGGGTTCTTATCTAGACATACATATGTGTAATGGCGATTCCCTCATCCCCGAGTCAGTACTCACCGTTCGATCACTGGTTGCTACTTCCTCAAGTCTCTGTGTGGGGTGTTTCGACGTCTTGTCCGATCGCTTTCGCAGTCACATCGGCAATGCCGCACCGACGACACTCTCGCCAGTATCGATGTGTTGGCTCTTCAGTTGACGTCTCCTTGGCTTGTTTCTCCGTCCCCTTGCTCTCGTCGCCGAGTGTGGGAAGGGCAACCCATTCGTGAGAATCTGCGGGACAGGCGGTGCGGATACACCGTTGTGCGGCCTCCCACGAATGCGGCGGATGGGGAATATTGCGTCCGGACAGCGTTTCTGGATCGACACTGGGTCTAGCACTCGACTGATCAGTCATTGTCTGGTACTGATGATCTTTCATCCTGGTTATTTCCCTTATTCGCGTTTGATTCCGCCTTCGGGAGACGCTCGAGTTCTCGTTCGAGCGGCACTGCCTCATCATCAGCGGCTAACAAATTTTGAGAGGGATCGGTAAGTACAGGTGAACGATGTAACACGAACCGATACCTCGGACTGGGGTTATCACGAAGAGACGAGAGGGATTGTCATTGGCACATGACCGGCGGAAAGTTTACCCTTCGTCTCGTGACACTACATGGCGGTGATGGTGGGAACGTTCCGCCATATATGCCATATGGGTGTTTAGAGGATAACTCATTAGGGATACTGGTTATCTACAAAATATGAGAGTCAAGAGGCCGCCTATCTCTGGTTAGAAGATACCGATGATAGATCCAGTGCCCATGAGAATGAGGACAGTAGCAGAGGGGAGAAACCAGTTCGACTGCCGTATTAAACCCGACTGACCCGTCTCAAATGGCGACACTGACAGCATCGTTTTACTCGCTGTCCCTTGTTTCCCTCGCTAATGTGGCCTCTCGGACACGCGGCGATTGGGTATTTGCTCTATCGGTACTCAACGCAGGCACGTCTCGACGATTCGCCCGCATTCCCCCCACTATGTTTCCTCGCCATCGGAACCCAGTTTCCGGACCTCGTGGATAAACCTCTTGCATGGATACTGGGGATCATCCATTCAGGGAGGGGCTTAACACATTCTATTGTTATCCTTGGAGCGATCATAATCGGGTTCTTCCTCATTGCTCGCCGTCACAGGCGTGACGAATACGCCATTGCCTTCGGAATCGGCGCAATCGCTCACGCATTGACCGATGCAACGGAAGTCCTCTGGGACCCTAATTCGAGCGCACGTTCTCTTTTGTGGCCGCTATTCTCAGTTAATCCTCCAACTATACTGGGCCATCTATTTGATCCCATCTCTGAAATGTACTTCGTGGCAGAATTCGTGCTTGCTGGGCTGGCGTTCGCCTACTGGCAGCGCGATGGCTACCCTGCCCTTGAAGCAATCCGTGACAAGCTCGATCAGCGCCGATTTCAACTCCCCTAACAGATTACACTTCGAGGATATAGGTACAGCCTCGCTCAGTCTCTGACACGGTAGCCAACTCAAGGAGAGTCCTTAGATACTTCGTTCAGTTCGCATCTGTAGTGTGCGTGTGTTTCACGCTAAAATACATCTGAAGAATAGGATTTCAACAGAGTCGTTCGAGCGTATCGATTAGCTCTTGGGCGGTGTTGCTAATCCGGCCAAGCCGGTCAGAGATCACCTCGGGATTGTCACCGTTCCACGCCGCAAGGTAGAACGCTGATCCACTCATATCCAGTTCGAAGTAGCGCCCCACGACGTACGCAACGGCTTCGGCTTCCAGCTCGCGTTTTGACCGCTCATCACGATCCTCAATATCAAAGTGCAACAAGGCATGAGCGTACTCGTGGATGAGTGTCCCAGCAAGATCTGCTTGGTTGTCTCGATCTTTTACTTCGACTCGCGGGCGCATAGTCATCGGACAGCGTTGTTTGCAGACTCCTTTCGCTTCCCCGTAGTTCCAGTCGTCGGCCGGCACAATCTGTGCGTCGACGTCCAACTGCTCTGCACTCTCGAGGAGGGCAGGCACTAGATCGCTGGCGTCACCAGTTGCCTCCGTCTCGAGATCAGGAAGCGGCTCTCCGTCGGTCTGCGAGACATCGAAGACAGCGGTGGGTTTGAACCCGACAAGCCCTTTCGACCACTCTTCGGGCTGCGTCTCGTCGTATTCACAATCACTATTTTCGTGGTACGACGGGGAGTTTCCGCATTCGGGGCACTGTTTCGTGATGATCGGTGCCCAGATCCAGATTGCGCTCTCGCTTTCCTGGACGTAGCGCTCGAACTCGTTTGCCCACGTGTTGTACCCCGCAACGCGGGTTGCGTGGGGACACTGCTGTTTGATCAGGAGCGTATTTCGGTACGAGTAGTCGTGGAAGTGGCTCTGCACACCGAGCCAGGCTTTGAACTCCTCACTGGCCGCAGCGTCGTCGACGAGGTCGGTAAGGTCGTCAACCCACGTTTCGATCGTACTGTTCATCTCGTCGCTGCGCGTTTCGGTGTCAGTAAACGAGACTGCTCGCTCTGTGGTCACTGCCATTGGAATCACTTGTGTTGAACGCTCTCGCCTGCTCGAAAGCGCCTCACCCCTCTCAGGGGCACAACAACACCACTCTCGTCACACTCCTGATTTCGAGTGAAAACCGGCTCACGGCGGGATGAAAACACTCCGTTCATCGACGATCTCCTCGAGTCGGTTCTGCGTCCGATGCTCGAAGTAACAGTTGTCCAGATGTTCGCTCCACAGGCTGCACACGCCGCGCTTGAGAGGTCGCTCAGCGTTGGTCCCTCGTACTCGAGGGTGATGTTCTCGTTGTGGAGTCGTGTCTCCGTCCAAATGCCTTGGGACTCCCAGAAGACTTTGATCCGGTCTAGGCTGTGGCGCACTAGCTTTCGGACAGTGACGTGATCGGCGTCGCGTCCGCTGTCGTCCCAGCCATCGGCTGACCAGAACTCGCCAAACTGCGCTCCGCGATGCAAGCCGTTCCAATCGAGCCTCACGATGTCTGCCGGTGGATCGCCGGAGAGTGTCGGCCGAGTGAGCTGCTCGATCGCATTCATCTGCTTACGCGGACTGCCTCCGAGGATGTGGACCCGTCGGCCACGCCAGTCTGCCGGATCCGAGAACTCGTGTGCGAGCTGGTCGGAATATCCACGTGGGTAGCCGAGCACAAGATCCTCCGGAATGGCGTCGATCGCCTCGCGGCACTTCGGCACGATCACGAGTTCAGAGTCGGGATAGCTTGCCGGAAGGTCGCGTGCAGCGCGAACGTACTTGTGGGCCTCGTCGACGAGTAGGCATCACCGAGGACGCCAACACGGGGCTCGTACTCTCTGAAGCACTCGAGATATCGATCGAGGTCGGGATTGCGAAAGTCGTTGACGAGCATCCCGACTGGCAGCTCGAGCGTCTCGTACTGTGTATGCTGGTAGGAGCAATCCTCACGAAACCCGGTCACGTAACCGAGGGAGAGTGCATCGATCGCGAATGGGACTCGATGGAGAAAGGCGACGTAGTCTGCTTGGCGAGCCGCTCGAATCTCGGTGGCACTGTTGCTACTGATCGCTGTCTGGTGTGCTGAGTGTGACATGAATCGGAGTGCTGGAACCCGCGTTGGGAGCTCTTCCCGTTACCCCACAAATTGGGAGAGACCGCGCGGTCGTGGGGTAACTACGACTAGGATGGTGACGCCTGAAACACGAGTCTCCTCACTCCGAAGGGAGTTGTAACAACAGAACCGCATGCGAGGGGTCGGATCAGTGGGAGGCCCAGCCGAAGAAGAGCCAGACGTCGCCGTGCTTGCCTTTCAACCCGTACTGTTCGCGATAACGCTTGGCTCCCGTCGTCCCCGAACAGTTGATCGCTCCGGCGGGACCCCACTTACTTCGGATCCGCTCATCTCCATCCTCGAGTAGCTGGTGCGCGTATCGACGTTTCTGCTTCCCATGATGCTCTTGTTTGGGAATGACTTTGAACGAGGATTTCTCGGCGATCGACCCCGTATATCCAGCGTGGCCGTGCATGTGCGTTGCGTCCTCGACGGCGTTGCTGAACGCTTCGTCGGCAGTCTTGCCGAACGCGAGCGCCTCGAAAGGAACAGCGCCCATCAGTGACCCCCCATTTCCTGTTCGATGCAGCCCTCGTAGTGCCGATCCGGATCAACGGGCGGTTCGAGGTCGTCGGGCTCGCAGTCCTCCGGACGGACGCCTGAAGGAAGCGTGTCGAACATCAGTTCTCGCCTCCGTTCTCGCGGACCCGAGCGAGCGGGTCGCGATCGTCCCCCTCCAGCCCGGCAATGGCGATCGCTTCGCTGAGGTCCTCGTCGGCCACGTCCTCGGGCTTCGGGTTGCTCCTCCTGCTACACAGGAACTCCTCGAGAGTCGGCTCTGGTGGGTGGATATCGGGCTCGGGGTGTCGCGGCTCTCCAGCGAGCCAGGCGGCGCGATCGGGGTTCATCAGTTCCCACCCCCGTTTTCATGGACGATCTTGGGGTGTTCAGTTCGCTGTACGGTCTGTTCTTGCGCTTTGGATCGTCTCATTGTTTTTCCCTCACCCCCTCCCGGGGACGAACAACACCACCGCGCGGTGCACGTGATCCCGGCGTCTCATGCGCTTGGAGGGCGGAACAGGCACCGCTCGCACTCAAGAAACTGCTCTCGGTTCTCGTCGAATCGTCCAGTCAACACCGCTACCTCGCAGCGGGGACACGGATCACCGTGGGTGTGGCTGCCTTTGACTGGTAGATCGGGAGTCGCTGCGGCCAGTGCGCGTATGCGTGCTCTTGCGCTCGCTCGTGTGACTCTCCGTTCGTCAGTCTGAGGGGCATTCTGGAAAGAATCAGTCACTGTTCCCACCGGGCGAGTCGAAGAGGAACTTGGCGCTGGTGTCCTCGCTCGTCAGCGTCAGCTGGTCGTCGTCTGTCTCCGCGATCAGCAATGTCTGGTCGGTATTGTCGCACTCCGAATATCGAACTTCGACGCGATAGTCGACGCCGAACTCGCTAGCTACGGTTCGATCGAGTCGTGTTGTGACCTCGCGATGGCTGACGTCAGCACCGAAATCCTCGAGCGAGGTCGCAACATTTTCTTCGGTCGGTTCGAGTCCACCATCAGCGGTGAACGCTGTCTGCTGTTGGATCGTAATCTCGGGACGATCTGTCATCTGGAAAACCCTCCACCCCTCTCGAAGGGTGCAAACAACACTCCCAGCGGTCGCAGGCATCGTGATCGGTGGACCAGTCACGACTTCTCACGGAGTTCTTCAGTCCGTCGGGCTAGCTGTTTGAGGGTTGGAAGGTGTTGGTGGTGTTGGTTTTCGCATAAGAAAATCATCTGACACACATCCATGTCGGTGATCGTCGCGATTTCAGCAACAATGAGCCGCGTAATTGGGAGGCTCAAGGAGAGGGTTCAGAGTCGGAGGAAGGATTTCCGAGATGTCAGCTACGCCGATGCGGGCGACTCTGACCCTTCACCGCGCGGCAGACCGAATTCGACCTCGACCCTGACTGTGTCGTAGGGAACGTACGGCTTCTTTGCGCGACCGTCTTCTTCGAAGTGGATGATGTCGTAGTCGGCCAGCACATGCAGATCGGTGTGGACGTCATGGACGTCCCGATCAAGACGGTCGGCGAGGGCGCGAATGCTCTCGGGAGGGTGTTCCATTACCTCTTCAAGGAGCTCCATGCGCCGGTCGGTGAGCAGCTCGCGGAACCGGGAACGGTCTTCGAAGTTGACGACGTGTGGGACCTCTTTGCCCTGCTCCCAGCGTTCAGCACGGTCCAGTGCGCTCTCCTTGTGCTCTTCGAAGCGCTTCGACGTGATGAGGAGAGTCGAAGGATACTCGACCTCTCCGGGGTCGGGCGTGAATTCGTCGTGCGTGGGTTCGGTGTCAGTCGGTTTGTTGCTCATATATTTCGTTCACCTCGTTCTGGAACTGGTTGATCAGATCGCGGAGACCTGTGTACTCTAGGGCCTCGATCTCGCCGTCTGGCGTGTGTCGATGGTGCCGTCCGACGTCCAGATGGTGGGGCGAGTTGTCGAACCGCAGGAGTGTATCGCCGTCAGCATCCATGTACTGGAAGCTGTACTTCAGCCCCTGCGGGAAGTCTTCGCTCACTGGGACCTGCCACGCGATCATCTCGTACCGGCTCCCGTCCAGCTTTTCGCTTTTGTCCCGGTACACGACCGTTGCAGGCATCTTTCCCTATGTTGGGGTAGGGTCCCAACAATGATAAAACTTAGTGTTGGGGCCGAAGCCCAACGAAAGTGCACGATGAATTTTTTGGAATCGCCATACGAGGGTCGCAACCACCCTACGGAAACGTGTCCTGTCTATTTCCTTAAATACACCCATAACAATTGTGAGGTCAACGTTTTTTCGGTCGGTTCGAGCCCACCGTTGTCGATGAACGCTGTTTGGTGCTGAATCGTAATCCCAGGATGATCTGTCATCTGAGATACTCTCCACCCTTATCGAGGGTGCAAACAACACTCCCAGCGGTCGTAGGCGTCGCGATTGGTGGATCAGTTACGACTCCTCGCGGAGTTCTTCAGCACGTTGGGCTAGCTGTTTGAGGATCGGAAGGCGTTGTTGATGTTGGTTTTCATAGGCGACACACACCTGAAGTGTCTCCATGTCGGTGATCGTCGCAACTCCCGCATCAATGATCCGGGGATTCGATGACTCGAGGCGCTGCTGGGGCGTCAGTGGCTCGTTAGTCTGGTCGGTATCTGACATTCTGGGATCCTCTCACCCCTCGAGGAGAGAAACAACACCACGAGACGGTGCTCTGATCTGACATCCATTTTGGAGCAGCGAGAGAGAGAGTCTCGCCGTCCAGATTCCTAGTGGTGCTTCAACCGTCGGTTGACAGGTTCAGGAGTCCACAAGCTTGGGGAAGAATCATTATCTGATAGAAACGGCCTGCTGACTATAGAGGATCTATTCAGCAATCGGGCATCGTTTATTCCCGCTGATCTCTGCCTAAACAGCTGCTCTGTAAGTATGCGGATGCACCAGTATTGACGAATAGTTTGCGCCTGAGATGGATGAAATACGGGCCGGCACTCGGCCCGTCAATTACGAGTAATACTAAGACCCGAACGCGCATCTTGGTTCGATGAGGGTATGAGCGTAATTGCCGAATTCTCTGTCCCGACCGAGGAGTTTGCCTTGGCACAGACGTTATCATCCGCGCCAGAGATGACCGTCGAGATTGAACGCGTCGTTGCCCATTCAGAGGATCGGGTGATGCCGTTTTTCTGGATTCTTGGTGGTAATTACACCGAATTCGAAACGGCGATCAACGCCGATCCGTCCGTCCAGAACGTTACCCGCCTTGACGAACTGGACCAGGGCACTCTCTACCGCGCCGAATGGACGCGCAACATCGAATCGATCATCTATGCGTACACCGAAATCGGCGCAACGATCATTGAAGCGACCGGGCGAGCGGATGCGTGGGAACTCCGAATGCGATTCGACGATGAAGACCTCCTCTCAAACTTCCAGGACTACTGCCTTTCGAACGACATCTCATTCACCTTGCAGCGCCTCTACCATCCGAGTGAACCGATGGCAGGCGGTCAGTTTGGCCTCTCTCCGAAGCAACGCACGGCGTTGGTTACCGCACTAGAACACGGCTATTTCAACATCCCACGGAAAATCACGATGGGTGAGTTAGCGGAGACACTCGATATCTCCCAGCAATCCCTCTCGAAGCGATTCCGCCGCGCCCATCGAAATCTCATCACCAACGTGCTCACTATCAGCCACCCGGATGATGAGAATAGTAGATAGCCAGTACCCCGCTTGCACGGCTATACACAACCTCGGAGGATAATTTTGATGCGTGGCTTTGTTTCCCCTTAGCCAGAAGAGAAACTGACAGCAAGTAGAGTATGAGTTGCTCAGTAACTAATCGATTCCAGACCTTCTGCGTCGCGTGATTCAACCGGAGGGTGTAGTAGTGCATGAAAATGACAATAGCCGAGGGTCGTAGAAGCGAATCCCAAACTCTTCTTACGACAGTTTGACGGCCCCATCCGAAGAGATTGTTACGTCATACCCTCGGTACCGGAACGAAACGTGTCCGCCTCGAACCGAGTCGTCAGCAGCGGTCGGTTCAAACAATCGGTCCAGCGTAGCAGGATCCACAACGTCGTTGAACGGTGGCTCGAGGGTAATCGGGGAGACATCTTCCGCGTCGGCAATCGCTTCAAGGACGCGTAGGCTCGGCTTTGAGCGCGTTGACTCAGTGGCGCTCATGGATTAGACGAGGAGCTGAATGTCGGATTCAGCCATGTGTTGCAGCGCGGTGGCCGCACCGACGCCGGTGGTGACGCCGTCGTAGAAGTCGTCCTCATCATAGTCCATCAGTTCGATCGTCATCTGACACGCCTGCAGATCGACGCCGCTCTCGAGCGAGAGGTCGATCAGTTCCTCGATGGTGGCAGTCCCGTTGTCGTCAATCTTCTTCTGCATCATCTTCGTGGCCATCTTGTCCATGCCTGGCAGAGCAGCGACGGCGTTCGGGACCGGCATATTCGGGTTGCCGACGGCGCTCAAC
>NZ_JAQIVI010000241.1 GCF_028618695.1 Natrinema soli
TCGGCGAAAACGTCGATCGCCGCGCCGGCGAGGGTGCCGTCCTCGACTTTCGCCGCGAGGGCGTCCTCGTCGACGACGCCGCCGCGGGCGCAGTTGACGAGGTAGCCGTCGCCGAGTTGATCGAGTTCGGGCTCGCTGATCAGCCCCTCAGTCTCCGGCGTGAGTGGGGTGTGGACGGTCAGGACGTCGGCTCGCTCGAGGCACGGATCGAACTCGACGAGTTCGGCACCGATGCGCTGGGCGCGCTCCTCGCTGATGTAGGGGTCGTAGGCGACGATGTCCATCCCGAGCGAGTCGAGCTTCTTGGCGACCTCCTGGCCGACGCGACCGAGGCCGACGACGCCGAGCGTTTTGCCGTCGAGTTCGGTGCCGAGATAGTCGCTTTTCGCCCACTCGCCGTTTTTCAGGCGGATGTGGGCCTGCGGGATCGAGCGGGCGCTCGCGAACGTCATTGCGACGGTGTGTTCGGCGGCCGCGCGAACGTTGCCTTCGGGGGCGTTGGCGACGATGACCCCGTTGTCCGTCGCGGCGTCGATGTCGATGTTGTCGACGCCGATGCCGGCTCGGCCGACGATGGCGAGTTCCTCGGCGGCTTCGAGGACTTCCTCGGTAACCTCGGTGCCGGAACGGACGATCAGTCCGTTCGCGTCCGAGATCGCCTCGAGGAGGTCGTTGCCCTCGAGTTCGTAGCCCGTTTCGACGTCGTGGCCGGCATCTCTGAGTACGTCCAGACCCGCGTCCGCGATCGGATCCGTGACGAGAACCTTCATGCGCGAGACAACCGCGTGGAGAACGTAAACCCTTCCGTTGTGGTCGGAGGTGGCAAAAAATACCGCTGTCGACCGCGTACCCCTTTTCCCGGACTGATGGCTCCGTGCCGTTCCGTACCGGCGTCGCCCGTTTTGTGCTGCTGCCACGAGAAGTCGATCCGTGCTCGAGCCGACGACGGTCGTCAGGCGCGACAGACCGCACGAGGAGATCCTCGCCGACGCCGATGAGGCGGACGTCGACCTGCTCGTCATGGGGTCGACGGAACGACCCGGCGAGTACCGGCAGCTCCTCGGAGACGTCTCGAGCGATCGTCTCAGCCGTCGTCGGCCAGCAGTCGCGGGACGGCGGCGACGGCGGCTCCGATCGCGACGAAGAAAACGACGGTCCCGCCAATCGTCAGAAGGAGGGACGCGTCGGTCGGGACGGTGATCGGCTCCGGATCGGCTCCCTCGGGCGTCCACGTGGCGATCAGCGAGAGGCCGACCGCTATCGCGAGGTAGCTCAGTCCGAACGAGCCGAGCGCGAGGCCGGCATCTGTACGCGTCTCGAGGCGAACGTAACGGACGAGCAGATAGCCGGTGACCAGCAACACGACGACCGGAACGAGCGCGGTAACGTGGCTGATGAAGCCTTGACCCATTCTAAATCCGAAGCCGATCGATTCGCCGCCCTGTTCGATCGGTGCACCGTGGCTCCCTAGCGTCACGAGCCCCGCGAGGACCCATCGGCTCGGCTCGTCCTCCGCTCCCGTTCCCGACGTTGCGATCAGTACGGTCACGAAGTGGTACGCCACCGCGTAGACGACCGCGAAGGCGCTCACGCCCGACGCGATCCCGGCTTTCCACGGTGGGACGGTCAGCCTTCGCCACCTGCGACCCGGAACGTCGGTCGGATCGTTGTCGTCCCCGCCGTCCCCGTCGTCCTCGCTCTCGTCGAACTCTCGCTCGTCCTCGAGCGAGGGCCCCGTCTCGTACTGCTGATTCGATGACATGTGTCCGGCAACGAACGACGACCGGGAATACGTTTCGGTCGTTCGACGCGTGGAACCAGCACCGTCTCGAGCGGCCGATCGCGGCCTCGAGAGTGAGTCGTCGCGGAACCGAAACCTGAACTGGTTTATCCGGGGACCGACAACCGGGGCACAATGACAGTCGTCGCTTTCGACTTCGACGGGACGCTTTCCGACTCCGAGATGACCGTCCTGCTGGGCGACCGCCGCGGCGTCGCCGCCGACATGGACGAGATCACCGAGCGCGCGATGAACGACGAAATCGAGTACGCCGAAAGTCTGCGCAAGCGCGCGGCCCTGCTCGAGGGACTCCCCCAGGTCGAGGCCGACGCCGCCTTCGACGAGGTCGTCCTCCGCGAGGGGGCCGCCGACCTCATCGAGGAACTGAACGAGGCCGGCGTCACGACCGCCATCCTCACGGGCGGCTTCGAACGCGGCGTCGCGGCCGCCCTCGAGCGCGAGGGGGTCTCCGTCGATCACATCGTCTCGAACCGGCTCCCGATGGCGGACGACGAACTCACCGGTACGGTCGACGGGCCGCTGATCGAGGGCACCAAGGACGACGCCCTCGCGGCTCTCGCCGACGACGTCGGCGTCGACCTCGCGGATACCGTCGCGGTCGGCGACGGGGCCAACGATCTACCGATGCTCGAGGTCGCCGGGCTGGCGATCGGCTTCGAACCCAAACCGGCGGTCGAACCACATTGTGACGTCGTCGTCACGTCGATGGCCGAGGCCCGCGAGACGCTGCTCGAGGAGGCCGTTCTCGCGGAGCGCTGATCCGACGGGAACATTTCCGATTTCGTCCGCGTAATCGCTGGTTGCGGTCCCGCGGCGGCGAATCGTTCTCCGAATTGCGTCGTTTTCCGTTCTCCGAGTACCGGTTCCGACACTCCGTCAGCATTCAGTGATTGTCCGGTCTAACTGCTGATTTCTAGACCGAGGGAGTTTTAACTCATAATCGAGTAAGTACTGCTGATGATGTGGCAAGACTTCGTATTCATGCTCGGAAGCGGCCTCTCGATCATCTTCCTCGCGCCGACGCTGCGCGACTCGAGCGCGCGGGTTCCGCTCGGCACGAGCCTCCCATCGATGGGGATCGGGTTCGTGTATAGCACGACGTTCTTCACGCTCGGAATGACCTTCTCCGCACTGGGCGCGTTCGCCGCCGGCTCGATGTGGTCGCTGATCGCCCTGTTCCGCTCGCCGCAGGGCGTCTCGATGAAACTGCTCGCCCGCGAAAACCTCGCGCTGTTCGTCTCCGATCTGCTGTACTGGATCGACCGCCGACGCTCCGACCGCTCGACCGCAGAACAGTACGTCTCGTTCGATCACGGCCACGAACAGCAGTACTGATACTCGACAGTTCGCGTCCGAAGCCGTTCCGTTCCCCGTGTTTCCTCCGCCGTGTTCGCGTTAACCGCTTATTCGTCCGCCGACCGTTTCTTCAGTGGCTACTCGAGCGCAGCAGCTCTCGGCGCAGTGATCGTTCCGGAAAAATGCGCTGACGCACAGAACTATCCTCGCGCTGAGTAGTTCGGTCGGTGATTGCAGTTCCGTTACTGGACCTTCGCCATCACGGTCTCGAGGGCGTCTCGAGGCTGGGTGAGTACTCCACCGATAGCAGCGAGGATAGCGGGAACGACGAGACCAGCGAGGAGAATCGCGCTGCTGGTCGACGGTCCGAACTCAATATCGTTGTACCCGTTTTCGGTGACGATGTCGCTGACTTCGAGTTCGACGGCAGCATTAGCGTGACCAGTAGCTTCCCCGATGAACGCTGTGATAGCGGGATCGTCGGTGAACGTATGGGTCATCACGACTGCGGCAATCGCAGCGAACACGAGGTATGCTGGGACGACGGTCAGACTGGTTTTCACAGCCTCGGTGGCAGTATCAGTCTCAGTGTATCGTGCGATCCCGTATCCGGCGGCGACGATACCACCGAGCGTTACGAGGAAGAGGAACAGGTCAGATAGCCCGAATGGACCGTTCACGAACGCAGCACCGTGGTTAGGGACGGCACTCAGCACTGCACTTTCTCCCTCGGCTTCGAATCCAGAACCGAACGCGCTGAGATAACTCCAACCTGCGGCTTTCCAAGACGCCACCATGTCCGTGACGACGTACGATGCATCTTCACCACTTCCCACCATACCCGCCTCAGGACTGATTCTTGCCGTCGTCATGACCGTCAGAAGCAGGTGTGTCAGATACGTGGCGACCACGGCGATGGCCCCGAACACCGCCCCCTCTTTGATCGGTAGATCGCTCCCGTCGTCCCGCGGTACGCGTTGTTGTTCCGTCGATTCCTCGGTTTCGTAATCCAGTTGCTTCCCGTCTGACATCACTAACACATCAGATAGAGTGTTATTATACTTTCCGACACTGTTTGAATCACATTATATTCAGAATTTTCAAGAGTACACTCGAGGCGCTCTTTCGAGCGGAAATTTCCGTTCGTATCGACGAACGGACTATATCACTTCGAAAACAGACTCGTATGAACCGGAGCGAAGTCGCTGGTCTCGTCGGCCGCCGGTGCCGTATCGGTGATCGCACGGCCCTCGAGTCCGTCCTCGAGCAGGTCCGAGAGCGGTGGGCCGACGGTTTCGGGTTCGACGAGGAACGCGTCGTGGCCGTGATCGGATTCGATCACGTGGTGGGCGACGTCGACGCTCGCGTCGCGGCAGGCCTCGGCTAGCGCCTCGGCCTGTTCGACGGTGAAGTGCCAGTCGCCGGTAAACGACAGCGCGAGGAGTTCGCCCTCGAAGGCCGCGAGCGCGTCGGCGTCGGACTCGTACCCCGCCGAGAGGTCGAAGTCGTCCATCGCGCGGGTCATGTAGAGGTAGCTGTTGGCGTCGAACCGATCGGTGAACTTGTCGGCCTGATAGTCCAGATAGGATTCGACCTCCCGGTAGGGGAAGAAGGCGGCCGCGGGGTCCGGCGGGTCCCCGCGGACCGCTTCCCGACCCGCCGAGCGGCGGCCAAACTTTCGGCCCATCGAGGCCTTCGAGAGATACATGATGTGGCCGATCTGGCGCGCTCGAGCCAGCCCGTCTTCGGGCTCCGGCCCGCCGTAGTAGTGGCCGCCGTTCCAGTTGGGATCGGACGTGATCGCCCGCCGGGCGACGGTATCGAGCGCGAGACACTGCGGGTCGAG
>NZ_JAQIVI010000242.1 GCF_028618695.1 Natrinema soli
CCGCCGACACGACGGCCGTCGCGCTCACCGCGGTCACGTGGGCGACGCTGCTCGCCGCCGCCGCGTCGACGATCTTCCTCGGCCTCCGCGAGTACGGTTCCCCGGCTCCAGCAGCAGAACCGGACGATCAGGTGTTCGACGGCGACGCGTCAGATTACTCGGCCCGATAGCTGACAGCGATTCCTTCTCCCAGCGGGACGATGATCGTCTCGAAGGCCGGATCGGCACGAACCGTCTCAAGGTAGTCGATAACTCCCTGCGTGTGTTCGGTACAGTCGACGGGAGCGTCGCCCTCGGCCCACTCGAGGAGGTCCTCGAAGTCGAGGACGCTCGCCGTGATCGCGTTGTCGGCGATGACGACGCCGCCGACCGGGACCTTCGATCGGACGGCCTCGAACGCGTCCGCGTACCGGTCCTTCTGGTGGTCGATCAGGACGACGTCGAAGGGGCCGTCGGAGCGATCGATCGTTTCCATCGCGTCGCCGAGCTCGTAGCGCGCGACTCCGTCGTAGCCGCCCGCAGCCAAGTACTCGCGGGCGAGCTCGAGTTCGTCCTCGTCGACCTCGGTGAGGACGATCTCGCCGTCCGCGGGAAGGGCGTCGGCGAACCAGTAGGCGGAGTAGCCGTAGCCCGACCCGAACTCGAAGACTCGTTCAGCGTCGTTCAGGCGGGCGACGAACCGGAGGAACGCGCCGACCTCGGGGCCGACGTGGGGGAACCCCTCGGCGGCGGCGTACTCGTCCATCTCGATCAGGGTCTCGTCGGGATCCGGGCCGACGGCGCGAACGAAGCGGGCGATCTCGTCTGTGAGGATGTCGGTCATACGCGAGCGTACGACCGCCAGCCTATAGGGTTCGGGGAGCCGGAAGCAATCGTCTTGCCCGCTCGCCGGCCCCATCCGTGTTCCGCACTCGACGAAACCGCTATCGGTTCCGACTCACCGGAAACGCGAGCCACCGGCGAGGATACCCTTTTTTGTTCTCGAGACCGTCTACCAACCCGATATGTCCGCCGAACACCCCCTCGCCGACTCCGTCGACAATCTGGTGTACGAGCCGGTACAGGTTCACGAACACGGGATCGACCTGACCGTCGGTGCGATCTACGAGGTCGCTGCCCCCGGTCGCATCGACTTCGGCGGCGACGAGCTCGCGGACGCCGACCTCGAGCCGGTGCCGACCGAACAGGAGAGTCCCCACGACGAGTACGGCTGGTGGCACCTCGAAGGGGGCCAGTACGTGATCCAGCACAACGAGTTTCTGACGGGCCTCGAGGGAGCGGCACAGCTTCAGCCGCGCAACGAGCTGTTGGCTCGAGGCGGTTCCCATCCCTCGATGCACGTCCGAGACCACCTGCCACTGATGCCGCTGTCGGTGGCCGACGGCGGGCTCCGACTGAAGGAGAACGCGCGGGTGTCGACGCTGATGGAACTCCACAGCAGCTCTCAGTGACTCCGCAGTCGGTTTCGGTCAGCGGCCACTGATTTGGTCGCGGTTCAGTGATTCGGTGAATACGCGTATCAGTAGACGTGTGAACGGTGCAGCGGATTCTGATGGGGTTCGTGTCAGGAAGTGTCGTGCCATCGTGGCAACAGGGAATCGCCACGCACTCCCCACCCGATTCGCTCGCACGGCTTTGGACCGCGGTTCACCGGTGGTTCACTGCGGCCCAGCGCGCGCCACTGCACGCCGGGTGGCCGATCGAGAGTGAGACGTCGTTCTCCCATACGGAGAGACCCATCCGATAGCTCGCCAGCTCTCGAAAATTCGTCGGCGAAAGCCCGCTACCGTCCGTCGTATTCGGGCTCGCGATCCTCGAGGAAGGCGTTCACGCCTTCCGCGTGATCGTCCGTCTCGAAGACGATCCCCTGTGCGACGGCCTCGTCGGTCAGGGCCTGATCGAGCGATTTCTCGAGGCCTTCGCCGACGAGCCGATTGGCGTGACGGAGGGCGATCGGCGGGCCGGAGACGATCTTCCCGACGAACTCGTCGACCCGGACGTCGAACTCGTCGTCGGCGTAGACGTGGTTGACCAGACCGAGGTCGGCCGCGCGATCCGCGCCGAAGATGTCGCCGGTCAGGACCAGTTCCCTGGCGACGTTCTCGCCGACGATCCGCGGGAGCAAGTACGAGGTGCCGGCGTCGACGCTCAGCCCGACCTGGCGGAAGACGAAGCCGAAGGCGGCCGACTCGCTTGCGAGCTGGACGTCACAGGCGATCGCGAGGTTCGCGCCCGCGCCGACGGCGGGTCCGTCGATGGCCGCGATCGTCGGGATCGGGAAATCGACGAGGCGAGTCATCAGCTCGTTCGTCGAGCGCTCGAGTCGGCGCACCCGATCGTCCGCGGGGATGTCGTCCTCGATGGCCTCGACCATCCGCTCGATGTCGCCGCCGGCCGAGAATGAGCCGCCGGATCCCTCGAGAACGACACAGCGGGCGTCACTGCCCTCGATTTCCTCGAGCGCTTCGGAGAGCCCGGCGCTGATCTCCGCGGAGAGGGCGTTTCGGCGGTCGGGCTGGTTGAGCGTGATCGTGGCCGCTCCGTCGTCTTCGATCTCGAGGAGGACCGCCTCGCCGAGCGCCATTATTCGGTCACCTCCTCCACGTCTTCCCCCTTCTCACGGAGTTTGAACTTCTGGACCTTGCCGGTCGTGGTTCGGGGCAGCTCCTGAACGAACTCGACCTCCCGGGGGTGTTTGTACTCCGCGAGATTGGTCAGGCAGTACTCCTTGATCTCGTCTTCGGTGACGTCGCCGTCGGGCGTGCGGACGATGAAGGCCTTGATCGTCTCGCCGCGGCGCTCGTCCGGAATCCCCGCGACGGCCGCGTCGGCCACGTCAGGGTGTTCGAAGAGGAGTTCCTCGACCTCGCGCGGGTAGACGTTGTAGCCGCCGGTGACGATCATGTGCTTCTCGCGGTCGACGACGTAGAAGAAGCCGTCCTCGTCGTGGTAGCCGATGTCGCCGGTGTGGAACCAGCGCCGGCCACCCTCCTCGGTGAAGGCCTCCTCGTTGGCCTCGGGCAAGCCATAGTAGCCCTTCATCACGTTCGGTCCGGTGATGACGATCTCACCGGTGATCTCGTTGAGATCGGCGTCCTCTTCGTCGATCGGTCCCTCTTCGACCGGGGAGACTTCTCCGAACTCATCGTCTTCGGGCGGCTCGTCGCCGCCCGAATGGTCAGCGGAACTTCGTTCCGCGCTATCGACGACCTTCGAGTCGACACCGGGGACGGTCTTGCCGATGCTGCCGACGCGGCGACCCTCGATCGGGCTGTTGAAGTGGGTGATCGGACTGGTCTCGGTCAGGCCGTATCCCTCGTAGAGCTTCGGTTCGTAGAGTTCCTCGAACCGGCGCAGGACCTCGACTGGGATGCCGGAGCCGCCGACGCCGCAGAGCCGCAGCGACGACATGTCGAACTCCTCGGCGTCGGGCTGGTTGATGACATCGTTGTACATCGCCGGCACACCGTGCATGATGGTCAGCTCCTCGTCCTCGATGAGCGAGACGGCCTCCTGTGCGTCCCACGAAGCCATCGGGTAGTAGGCACCGCCGTTGAACAGCGACGCGTTCATTACGACGGTCATCCCGTAGATGTGAAACAGCGGGAGGACGCCGAGCGATTTGTCGTCCGGTTGAACCCCGTCGGGAATGAGCTCCGACGCCGCGTTCGCGTTCGACGCGAGGTTCTCGTGGGTGAGCTGGACGCCCTTCGGCTGACCGGTCGTCCCCGAGGTGTAGGGCTGGACCGCGTCGTCGTCGTCGGCACGGTCGGCGATTCCGGGATCGCCCGGCTCGAGGAAGTCCCCGAACGCGGTCGCGCCCTCGGCGTCGCCGCCAACGCTGACGACGTGTTCGACGCTCGTATCGTCCCGCACCTCCTCGACGAAGGGGACGAGGTCGGCCAGCGCGACGACCACCTTGGCCTCGCTGTCCTCGAGCAGATGGCCGATCTCGCGGGCCTTGTACTGCGGGTTCATCGGAACCACGACCCCGCCGGCGCGAAGCGTTCCGTGGAACGCGATCACGAACTGCGGCAGGTTGGGGAGATAAAGTGCGACGCGGTCGTCCTCGCCGATGCCGCGCTCCTCGAGCGCCTGTGCGAACGCACCCGTCTGCCCCCAGAACTCCTCGTAGCTCGTCTCGGACCCCTGAAAACCGATCGCGGTGTTGTCGCCGTGTTCCTCGACGGCATCCGCGACGTTAGTGACAAGATTTGTCATAGTCCGTGCGATACGTTTTCGTGTATCGTAAAAAAGATTTACATCGTTCGGTGACCACGCCGGTATTGCTTTCCAAGAATAACACCGCTGACGGAATCGGTATGTGACACGAAGCGCTCGAGAGCGACGACGAGTCGAACGACGGACGACTCGAGGCCGCATACGTCCGTCCTCCTCATTTCGATACCCCGAATCAGGGATCTCCGTGTCAACATGGGGGCGAAGGAGAGCCGCCGGTCACTCCGAGAAGATGTCGTCCGGCGAGAGGGCCTCGAGCGGACCGACCGGTTCGCCGGTGGTCGCATACTGGTAGAGGGCGGCGCGAACGATCATGCCGAGGACCTGCGTGACGACGATCGCGGCGACGAGGAGCAGTCCGCCGATCGTGCCCATGAGAGACGCGGCAACGCCCGTCGCAGACAGGTACGCGACGGCGAGGAGGCAGACACCGACGAGCACGACCGGGAGTAGCGCCAGCCCGATGCCGAATGTCACGGTCACGCTCTCGCCCCACGTTCGAGCGAAGGTGTCCCCGCTCCGTCGCAGATCCGACCGGAGTGTATCGGTCCGGTCAGTGACGATCACCGGGACGACGAAAAACGTCAGAAGCCCCCACGTCAGGTCGAGGATCGACCGGGTGAGCGCCCCGACACCGGGAACGTTGTCGCTCAGGATGGAGAGGAGGGTACCGACGGTCGCGGACAGCAGCCCCCACTTCGCGATTCGACCGCGGACCGTCCACGCGGCGGCCAACCCGTCGCGGACGGTCGGCTCCTCTCCGGCGAACTGTCGGGTCGCACAGTGGACCACCGCGGCGTTGAAGAAGATGCCGACGCTCGAGGAGACGGCGAGGCCGGCGAAGATAACGCCGTACTTGACGAGCTGGTTCGTGAACACCGCATCGACGAGTCCGTAATGGAGTACCGCGACGCCGCCGACTGCATACGCACTTCCGACGACCACGAGACTCAAAAGCGGAAGGACCGCGAGTCGGGGTCGGTCTCGAAACACGTCGAGGCTGGCGTCGATGACAGCCAGCCCGCGTCGAAATCCGTCGAACATATTTCCGACTACTCTGCACGAATATATAATCGTGTCGGTGTGTTGACTCTCCATCGTCACGAGAACGCTACTGTGACGAACGGAGACGGACTCGAGGGTATTTACGGCCGCGTTGCCTAGCCTCGCGGTATCAATGTACCAGGACATCCTCGTTCCGACGGACGGGAGCGACGGAACCCGTCGATCGCTCACGCACGGACTGGCAATCGCGGAGCGGTTCGACGCGACGATTCACGCGCTGTCAGTCGTCCCCGAGGGGCCGCTGGGGACGCTTCAGACCGACGAAGCGATCCCCGCCGCGGAGCGGGCGGTCGAGCGGATCGAAGCCGAAGCGACGCGGGAGGGCGTCGACATCGTGACGGCGGTCGAACGGGGTGTCCCTCACGAGGAGATCCTCGCGTACGCCGACGATCACGGTATCGACATGATCGTCATGGGAACGCAGGGGCGAACCGGACTCGACCGGGTGCTCGTCGGCAGCGTCACCGAACGGATCGTCCGAATGGCTGACGTCCCGGTCGTCACCGTCCGCCTGAACGACGAGATACGGATCGAAGACGCCGACGAAGCCGCACGGATCGCCCGAAAAACGGCCGAACAGGAGGGGTACGACGGGGTCAGCGTCTCGGAAGATCCACACCGGACCAGCGCCTCCTGGATCGTGCCCCTCGAGACCGAAGCGGGACCGGTCCACGTCCACGTCGACGCCGTGACGAGCGAGTCCCGGGTCGCCGAGGGAACCGACACCGAGTAGGACCGCCCACGGCGCGCTCGAGTCTCGATTCCGGGAACGCGTAGGAGTCGACGCCGTGTCGACCCAACTGCTGGAGTGCGAGCGACAATCCGCCGGTGTAGCGGGGAAATTCGTTCCGCAGTTCGTCGCGAAAGACCACAACGACGACTCGGTCGTCGGCCGGATACGCCGAGTTCGTGTCCGCGACGGTCCCGCCGGGGACGCGCCACTCGTCGGCGACGGCTCCGGGGATTTTGACGACGACCGCACGGTCGCTCGAGTCGTCGTCGCCGTCGACGACGACGTCACCGAGCCCCATCGGGTTGCGCTCCGAATTACTTTCACCCATCCGATATTGAACCAAGATACTTCTATGGCATAATTTATTGGGATTCCGGCGCGGGTTCGTGACCATCTCCCGAAGGCGGTCTCGAGCACTCATTCGAAGCGATTTCACTGCCGGCAGCCCATCGGGAGCGGACAGCGAACGAGGATCGCGACGGGCGGAGAACCGGCGCTGCACCCGCTTCGCTCGCGACGCTTGTGGTCTACTGCTCGTTCACAGTGACCGCTGGCTACGAGAGTGCTTCTCGAGGTACCAACACACGTGGGGAGTATCGTTTTGTAAATGACTCTCGGATACAGAGACGCGGTAGGTGATCATCGTTCAGATGATCCACGCCGCCATACCACTTCTGTCCCACGGACACCGCTGACGAGTACTGACAGCGAGTGTCTACGTCATAGCCAACGCAACGCCGGCGAAGCCGTGCACCAACCGGCAGCAGGGCCGCCTGATCGGTGTCACACGTTCCAAGGATCCGTCAACGACGAGACTGTCGGTCCCGAAGAGTGTGACAACTGGACGCCGACCACCGTGTCGATCACGATGTCGGCCGGTCGATACAGCTGAACCCTCCACGGAACGGGGGAAACCCGTCGGTAGCGAAACTCAAACGCTGCCACCTGCGTTCTGACCGCGGAGAGAACGAACCGTCGATCCGTGTCGTCGACGTTCTTCGAACATCGAAAACTACTGATATCCGCCGTGAGGGGCTTTGAACCTGCGCACGGAAGCCAGGGCGGGGATTTGAACCCCGGGAGTCTCGATTACAAGTCGAGTGCATGAACCGCCCATGCTCCCCTGGCGCAGGCCGTTGGTTAGCCGTCCTCCTTTGAATGTGTATCGTTTTCGTCCCGTTCCTCGAGCGCGCGCGACATCGTGACCCGAAACTCGTCGTACCCCTCGCGACGGTAAAAGCGGCGAGCGGCCTCGTTGTCCGCCATCACCTCGAGTAACAGTTCGTCCGCACCCCGCTCGGCGATCGACTCCTCGGCCGCCTCGAGCAACGCGGTGCCGATCCCGCGACCGCGGACGGTCGGCTCGACGTAGATGTTCGAGAGCATGCCGCGGGTGCTGTCGAGTTCGAGGGTGCCGTGTTCGATCGAGACCGACGCGAAGCCGACGATATCGCCCTCGAGGCGGGCGACGAGCAGCCCGTCGGCGACCTGATAGGCCCCGAGCGTCTCGTGCATCGTCTCGCGGTTCGCGTCGGCGCGGACGGCC
>NZ_JAQIVI010000243.1 GCF_028618695.1 Natrinema soli
GATGAAGGCCTTGATCGTCTCGCCGCGGCGCTCGTCCGGAATCCCCGCGACGGCCGCGTCGGCCACTCGCCCGCGCGGCACCGGGTACCGGGGCGGGCGATCGTCGATACGTCGAACAGCTTCCTCTGGCACCAGTCGGGGCTGGCGGGAATCCGCTACATGGTCGAGCGGACGGGTCGCCCGCTACAGGAAGCCGCGTGGGGAAGTATCGGCACGTTATTGACCTCGAGACAGATCCGGCTGGCCCGCCAAAAACGAGACGTGCTCGCGCCGTGGAACAAGTGGGAACCCGAGCGATTCACCGACGTCGAGACGCTGCACGCGGCCGACCGCGGCGGCTTCACGTTCGCCCCCGAGGTCGGCTTCCACGAGGACGTCCACGAGATCGACTTCGCGTCGCTGTATCCGCGGATAATCTGCGAGCGCAACGTCAGTCCGGAGACGGTCGGCTGTGACTGCGGGTCCGGCGACGAGGCGGCTGCGACCGAGGAGTCCGCCGCCGACGCCGGGACGCATCGCGTCCCCGAACTCGAGTACGAGATCTGCGAGACCGACGGGTTTCTCCCCGCCGTCCTCGAACCCTTGATTTCCGATCGGGCCGACAGAAAACGGCGACTCGAGGCCGATCTCCCCGAGGTCGAGGCTGCGCGACGCCGCGCCGAGTCGGGCGCGATCAAGTGGGTTCTCGTCTCCTGTTTCGGTTATCAGGGGTACCGAAACGCGAAATTCGGTCGGATCGAGTGCCACGAGGCGATCAACGCCTACGCCCGCGAGATCGCACTCCGAGCGAAACGGCGGCTCGAGGACGCGGGCTGGCGGATCGTCCACGGCATCGTCGACAGCCTCTGGGTGACGCCGCGGGTCGACGAGCCGGAGCCGCTCGAGGCCGTGATCGGCGCGATTTCCGAGACGATCGGGATCCCCCTCGAGCACGACGGCAGCTACGAGTGGGTGTGTTTCGTGCCGTTGCGCGACTCGATCGGGGGTGTCGGCTCCGTCGAGGGAACCGGCCCCGGCTCGACGCGCGCGAGAGGGGGAGCGTCCGCGGGCGCGTTGACGAAATACTTCGGCAAGCGAGCGAGCGGCGAGTACAAATTCCGCGGGATCGAGCTGCGCCAGCGGAGTACGCCGGCGTTCGTCGCGGACGGTCAGCGCGCGTTCGTCGAGGCGCTCGACCGTGAGCGCGACCCCGAAGCGGTCTGCGACGTTCTTGGCCGACGATTGAACGAGCTTCGGGAGGGACGTGTCGATCCGGCGGCGCTCGCGATCACGAAACGCGTCTCGAAGTCCCTCGACGACTACGGCCGGCGGACTCACACCGTGGCCGCGCTCCAGCGGTACGAACGCCGCGGGATCGATCGCCACCCCGGCCAATCGGTCGAGTACGTCGTCGCGGACGACGATTCGCGCGGCCCCGAGCGCGTCCGACTCGCGCTCGATACCCCCTCGGAGTACGACGCCGACTACTACGCGACGCTGCTCGTGCGGGCCTGCGAGAGCGTCGTCTCGCCGCTGGGCTGGGACCGCGCCCGGATCAGGAACTCGTTGCGCGACGGCCGGACGGTCCGACTGTCGACGTTCGTCGACTGACCGCGAACCGGTTCTCCGGCCCGTGAACCGGCTATCACTGACCGCAGGACGGTACTCGTCGACGACGGAAACCGACAACCGCCGAGTATGTATCGCGACTCTCACTCGACGGTGAAATATAGGTTCGAGAAGGGATTCAGCGCTAGGTTTACACCGGCTGCCCGTGTTTCACACCTATATGGCTGCTTCCGATTCTTCGTCAGATGCTCTCCGGTCCCGCGTCTGCCGTCAGGAGGCTCTCGCGGAACTCGGCCAGCGGGCCCTCGAGTCGACCGATCTCGACGGGCTGCTGGCCGACGGGGTCGATGCCGCCCGGGACGCGCTCGCG
>NZ_JAQIVI010000244.1 GCF_028618695.1 Natrinema soli
GTCCCGCTCTACTCGCGCCTCAGGGGACCTGAAGGCGCGAGCGAGAGCGGTTGCAGGAGATGAACACAGTTGGGACTAGGAGGTGTTGGAGTGAAGACGCGTTGGAGAGCGCCTTCGGGATAAGCAATGAGTTCTACGAACTTCCGAGATGATAAAACTTCGGATGAATCGAGTGTCAACCAGGATGCGGCTGCGGAGAAGACGAACAGAGGCGTGGAGGTGGAAGATCCGTTCGCGGAAGACATCGTGGACGAAACGCCGGAGTTCTCGCCGAGTGTCGAGCAGGAGATACACACGAAAGTCGAGACGAACCACCCGGAGACGGTGGTTGGACGCGAAGAGAACGAGTTCGGACACCTGCCACTGGCACAGGAAGAGCGGATTCGGGCTCGAGAGGAAGAGCTCGAGTTGATCAGTGCGAAGGCGACGTTCGGAACGCAGGAGGGACGAGAGAAGCGGACGCGAGAGGTCGTGGTCGAGCAACGCCGAGAGCGGCGGGTTGAACGGGTGGATCCCCGTTCGGAGTTGGAGCAAGAGCAGTTGGCGGCGGTCAACACACAATCGGTGCGAATCACGGAGACGGTTCGTGGAGGTCCAAGCCGGGCGGCAGTGAGCCGTGGACTGGCGGAGAAGGTGACCGACGGGAAGTCGATGATCGACGCAACCCTCGAGCAGATGGACGAAGTGAAGGCCGAGTCGGGAACGATCGTAGACGTCGCAGACGTGCCGGAGGTGGAGGCAGGCGAGGTAGACGTGGAAGGCGAGATCATCGAGTTGTGGGAGCCCTCGAAGTCGTCGATCAGCCAAGTGGGGCTGATCGCGGACGACACCGAGAAGATGAAGGTCACGATCTGGGAGAACTCCTACCAGACAACAGTGAGCGAGGGAGAGACGGTGCGGATCAGGAACGCGGCGAAGAACTGGCACAACGAGCGATGCAACCTGGCCGTGACCGGCTGGAGCCGCCTCGAGTTCCCCGAACGCGGGCGGTGGTGGACCCAGGAATAGGCGAAGCAGCTCTCTTTTTTGTGTGTCCGACCACACGCTCGCTTCGCTCGCGTCCTCCCCAGCCTCCTCGCTTTGCTCCCTGTGGTCGCATCGCTCGTCCCTCGCACGTTCTGCGCGCTACTGCGCGCATTCATCGCGCGCCACCGCTGGCACGGCTCAGAGAGCATCACAGAGCCGTCCAGTCGCTGCATCCACAGGAGTAGAGAAGGCAGAGACGAGACCGCTCGAGTGACTGCTCAATTCGACGCGATTGTGGCGTTATTCGCCCCTTGAGGGGGGTAGAGGGGTCAGAGATGACGGTGACAGACAGCGAGCAGGAGTCGATTGTTGTTGAGTTTGCTCTGTTGGATAGGGGTGCGGCGTCGGGGAGGTGTGCTACAGCCACGAACGAGAGGTCGAAGGACACCATCTCAGAAATCACGCTTCATTCTTGTCCCCAAGCCAGATAGGTACGCTATCCACAGCTGCTAAACGAACCACAGGGTGTCATAGAAAAGTTCACATACCCTCTCTCTGTGACTAGCCGACAAACAGTAAGTACAGGTGATGCACGTATCATTCAGTACAAAATCATATTATGAACCAGTACGAATTACATGTATGTCCACGCTCACCAAGCAAGTTGTTGATTTTTGGGGAACGCGAACCGCACAAGCCGTTGGGGTTGTGATCGTTCTCGGGGTGGGAGGATATAATCTGCTGTACGACACCGGAACGTTCGCTCTCGTGAGTGGTGTCGTTTTCCTTGCTACTGGGCTGCTAATGCTGTATAGTTTGCTCGTTGAGTAAGGGCACGGTCTGAGTGTGAAGGAACACTGGTGTCAGGAGTACTGGCGTAGTGATGGTACATTCGCACACGTAGTTGCCGTTCAGTACAGGTGAGAGCGTTACCAGCAGAGCCATTGATTTATCTGCTGGTTGCCAATAGCCGCACGCTGAAGTTACTTGTCAACAACACCTACACCCGAGTGTTTATACTGTGCTAAACGTGCATAGCACACATGACCGGGCGTGGAACTGTCGAACGGATTTTTATCGCACCTGAAGCCGAAGCGAAGATGGAAGAACAGACCGACGTTGAAGCAGTTGCCGGAAAGGGACTCCGAGGTGATCGCTACTTTAGCGAGATTGAGACGGGAACCTTCGTCGAGTGGGAGCCAGATGAGGAACGCCACGATGGGTACGACCTCACGTTGATCGAGCAAGAGGCTGTCACAGCAATCGAACGTGAAGCGGGAATCGAACTCGCACCGGGAGAACACCGACGAAACATCGAAACCCGTGATGTCGCACTCAATCATCTCGTTGAACAACGATTCCGAGTCGGTGATGCCATCTGTCGAGGGGATCGGCTGTGTGAACCGTGTAATCATCTTCAGCGCATCACTCAGGGCGGTGTATTGCAGGCACTCACTCACCGCGGTGGGCTCCGAGTGGACATTCTCGAAGATGGGATGATTCGTCCCGGAGATGTCATCGAACCGCTCGAATAATCTGCACTCTCTCGTTTAGAAACAGTTCGTACTCCCGCTTGCGGCTGCTAGATCTAGTGGACAATCGACCCGCTTGCGGATCGGGACGGTCGGGAGGAAAAGGGAACGTGCGCCTACGGTAGCGCCGTCCGGAGGTCCTCGCAGAGGTCATCGGCGTCTTCGAGGCCAACGGATACCCGGACCAACGTCTCGGGAATCTCCGCTGAATCCTCACTACGACTGAACTCGTCGGGGATCATTAGTGACGGTACCTCAACAAGGCTCTCGACCCCACCAAGACTAGCTCCTGGCGTGAATACCTCAAGCCCCTCGATGAACGCCTCAAGTTCGATGAGTGTGCCGTCAAACTCGAAGGATAGCATCCCGCTGTACCCCGACATCTGCTCACTCGCAAGATCGTGTTGCGGGTGGCTCTCAAGGCCCGGATAGTGGACACGAGCGACCCGATCGTGGCTTTCGAGCAACCGGGCAACCGCCATCGCGTTCTTCTCGTGATGATCCATCCGCGCGGGCAGTGTCTTGATGCCTCGCGTAACGAGGTAGCAGTCGAACGGCGAAAGCACATTCCCAAGCCCAACCCGCTGCGCGAACGCTAATTGCTCGAAAACCCCACTGTCGTCGGTGATAACGGCACCGCCGATCGAGTCGGAGTGTCCGTTGAGATACTTGGTGGTGCTGTGAACGACGACGTCAGCACCTAGTTCGAGTGGGGCTTGGTAGTACGGACTCGCAAAGGTACTGTCCACGCCGAACAGCGCATCGTGGTCATCGGCAATGTCGGCTATCGTTTGGATATCACACAACCTAATCAAGGGGTTCGACGGTGTTTCTGCCCAGATCAAGTCAGTGTCCGCGTTGACTGCATCGGCGACGTTGTCGGAGTCACGGGCGTCAACAAAGTCAATGTCAACGCCGAGATGTCCGGCCATGTGTTCCGTGAGCAGTTTTTCTGTTCCGCTATAGGTGGTGTCCGAGGAGACGACATGGCCTCCCGGAGGGACCAGCGACAGCATCGTCGTCGATGTGGCGGCCATTCCGGAGGCGAACGCCAATCCATGCTCACCGCCTTCGAGGCGGGCTAACTGCTCTTCAAGGCCTGCCCGCGTCGGATTGCTCTCGCGCGAATAGTCGTGTTCATTGGCGTCCTCCCCGCTGGCCCACTCGAACGTAGTCGAGAGGTGGATCGGCGGGACGACGTCGTTCGTTCCATCTCTGTGAGGATGCGTTTCAGTTTCAGCTGCGCCGACTGCGATGGTTGCGAATTGATTCCTGTCGGACTGGCTATTGTGTCGTGTCATCAGATACTCACCATAGGACCTGCTCGGACCCGGTTTAGAGGGGTGTTCATAGGAATGTTCTCAGTTACGAAGGATAGGCATGAAGTTCCCGGCGAGGGTGGCCAGAAACCCAAACCCGACTTGGGCGTGGGTCAGCGAGTCATTGGTTGCTAACCGTTGTCTGCTCCGAGGGGAAGCGTCTTGTTCGCGTGGACAAATGGATCGTCCCGATGTATTTGGTAACGTTTCGTCTCGCTCCGGGTGAGTACGATGCGGAGTTTCCAATGGTCTCGATCTAAATCACCTATTCCTGGCTCTCCTCTGGAATATGCAGGCTATGTATTCAGCACGATCCAGCGAACATCATTAGTGCCTGATAGAGATACCGACGTTCAGTTTGCAAGTGTAGTGAACGGATAGTTCGCTCCAGATTCGGAGAAAAGAACGTCATGCGGATCGTTCGATGACACCCTCGAACCGGCCTCTGCTTCAGTTTTTGCCATTTAATTGAGTGTAAAAATATTAAACAGAGAGCAATATTCTACTTTCACAGCGCGGAAACATACAGTTCTCCATGAAAAGAAGTCAAATACAGCATCGTTGAATACTCACGTAAGATGGATGACCTCACCGGCTTCCAACGAGATCTCCTGTACGTGATCGCAGGTGCCGACCGCCCTCCGGCCAAGATGCCAAGGAGGAGATAGAGGGGTACTATGAGAGCGAGATCAATCACGGCCGGTTGTACCCAAACCTCGACACGCTTGTCAATAAGGGGTTGGTCGAGAAGGGGGAACTCGACCGACGGACGAACTATTACGCGATCAGCGACGCAGGAGAGCAAGCGATCCAGGATAGACGAGAGTGGGAAGATCAATACGTCGAGTTATAGTGCAACCCATATTCGTTCGTTCGAGACCGTTGGAAATTCCGACCGTTTTGCCAATGAGAAGGCTTATACTGGCAAAATTTGAGTCTCCCACTGTATGCCAAGTGAGAGAACGATGACAAATATCGTTACAGTAATCGGTCGTGGAGTGCCATCCAACTACGAAATTAGCGTCGATGGTGATATCGAACCAGTTGAGGCTGACTCGCTCGAGAAAACCACAGTTGTCTCGGAACATGCTGTCGAGGGGACGATCGAAACCGGCGTTCAACGATTCCGATTTTCTGGAGAACTGGCGAATGTGCATGTTCTCGATTGGAACGGAACCGCTGCATCCGAATCACCGAGCACACCGGAAATCCACATCGATTACGGCGTCCCCGGCCGGAAGAACAACAGCTAGACTGCCAACGCGATCTGGGTTCACTAAATCCTACGGAGTTGTATGCAAAAGCGCTTGCTGCTCGAGCGATGGGCCCATCCGTACGGTTTGATTGCGTCTGGTCGATCCTGTTCCTGTCGCTGTGAGCGCAGCTGCGATTTGTAGCCAGGGACCGACTGCCGAATGATCGAGTAAGCGCAAGGGATCTAGTGGCCAAAACAGTGTACTACCGAGTAGGTCATCGGGATCATCGTATCGATCTGGTAGCGGGATCGTCTCGAGAAATGTATCGGTTGTATCGAGAAGCGTCTTATAAAGTTCCGAGCGCAGATCTCCGTCTTTAGGCAGGGATCAAGCGGACAATAGCCTACATCCCCTCTCAATCCCACCACAGCTGGATTTCCAAGATACAGTTGTCACCCCTCTATTTGTCTGAGTGATAAGACACACTCGTTCAACGATGAAGGAGCACTCTCTGCAGCCGTACCGGCAGCCTGCCAATAAGAAGCTTATTAGCCTGACTTGGCCTCATGTCTCACTCACTAAGTCCGGAATTCGCCTTTCGAACAATTGGTCGAGAGCGGTCCAGAGTATTTCTGTTGGAACTTTCTTTTCAAAGTTCGAACGCTCGTGCTGGCTGCTCTCAGCATCCGGCTTCTCGTATTGGAAATGGACTGGCCCCAACTCGGGATGGTCCTCATCACGGTGCCAGCCGCAATTGAACCCCGTATTTGGGTCGGCATAGTGGATCCGGTAGAACTGCTCATTCTGAGTGAACCGCCATTCGACGTCCAACCTCGGTTGTTCTGGACCAGTCGGTGGGATGACGCGGTCGGGATCGATCTGTGCTCGGAGGAACTTCTTTACAAGGCTGTCCGGTTCATATGAAACAGTTGTGACAACAGGGTGGCGCTGCAGGACGTCTCTGAGTCCCTTATAGACCGAACTATCGATTGTTCCTGAAAGACCCATTTGTCACGCAGAAATTGTATCGCGTTTTGTGGCCCAGTCGTACTCATTGAGTGCAGCGCGAATGACTGGCAGACGATCTTCGAGATGCTCCCACTCGCTGGCAATCTCGCGACGTTGTGCCATTTCATCACTGTCATCGAGATCAGCGATGCTCGCTCGGAGTTCCCCTGGCGTCTCGACGTCGTACGAGACCTTCCAATCTGTGGTTTTGGTTCGCATTGACTCGAGAGCGGTAGTGAGTTCCTCTCGATCGTGTTCCCGCTGGAGTGCCGCAACCTCACGATATGTGGCCATCAGCTGGTCGATGCCATAGAGTGTCTGCTCTCCCTGTTCGATTTCTCGGAGAACGTTGTCCTCGGCGAGTTGCTCGAGGTATTTCTGTGCGGTTTTCACCGAGACCTCTGTCTCATCAGCAATCCACTGTGCAGTACGGGGTGTCCGGAGGGTCCGTGCTGCAGCACGAACGCGTTCCCCCCGCGTCATCGATGGTTTGTTGTGATCAGGCATGCTCGTGTCTACGAGCCGCTAGGACATATATCCAAGGTACTGGAAATATATTTCTTCGCGTTGTGAGAACTGGGGTTGGCGCTACAAATAGACAGTGCTTCTCAGTTAACCAACACAGTAGGTTGTATGTTGGTTAACTTGGTGCAGAAATCCAGATCTCGACGTTCACTAGCCAGACAACTCACCGAGTTCACTCAGTACTGGAGTCCCTTCTCCACGTGGAGACCCTAGAATGCAATTGTTCCTATCGGGACGCTTGTCGTAAAACCATTTCCGCGATGAGTCAGCGACTCCCTGCTTGCAGCCGGTGCCCCGTTCATCGGCTGCAAGACGGTCAGTGGTTACCCAAATTTCACTAGATGCCTACATTATCCACACATCCGTTTCATCTGGTGCAGGTAGAAACATATCATGACTAGCAACCACGGGGTAGATGTAGAGCAACTCGGCCACGCGGTCGAAGCAATCACAGAAGACCCAGAGACTGGCCGATTCAGATTCCGGGCAGAAACAGAATGGACTGACGGTCTGCAATGTGTAACCGCGATCGACGATTTCGATCAGGCCGATGAGCGAATTCACACCCAGGAGTTCCAGATCGAAGGTGATGAACCAGAGCAAATACTCGGTAAGCGGACGGCACCGAACGCGGTCGAGCTCCTGCTCGCCGCCCTCGGATCGTGCCTGAGCGTCGGCTACGCGGCAAACGCTGCCGCCATGGACATCGAACTCAACAACCTCCGGTTTGAACTCGAAGGTGACGTTGACCTCCGGGGGTTCCTCGGTATCTCCGAGGACGTTCGCCCTGGGTACAGCACGGTAACCTGCACTGCGTACATAGACGCGGACGCGTCGGGGGAGAAACTCGCCGAGCTACGGGACCGCGTCGAAACAACCTCCCCGTTGATGGATAACATCATGAATGCTGTCCCGCTCGAAACTGACGTCGTTTCCGAACGAAGGAGTGGATAGGAATGTCAAAATCACTTGACGTTGACAAACTAGAGCGGGAGGTCAAGACTGTCTACCGAAACGTCGCAGAGGCTCCGACCGACGAGTATCACTTCGAGATGGGACGCCCGCTGGCAGAACGTCTCGGCTATCCGGCTTCAGATCTCGATCAGGTACCTGCGGAGGCTATCGAGTCCTTCGCCGGAGTGGGATATCACTTCGACCTCGCCGACCTTCAGGAGGGGGATGACGTGCTCGACCTCGGCAGCGGTTCGGGGACGGACGTGTTCGTCGCGGCACTTCACGTCGGCGACGCCGGGAGCGTGACGGGGCTGGATATGACTGACGAGCAACTGGAGAAGGCACGGCGACTGCGTGACGAGGCCGGGTTAGAGAACGTCTCGTTCGAGCAGGGGTATATCGAGGACCTTCCGTTCGCGGACGGGACGTTCGATGTCGTGGTCTCGAACGGTGTTATCAATCTCTCCGCGGAGAAGGATCACGTCTTCACGGAGGTGAGTGGCGTACTCAGGCCAGAGGGTCGGTTGGCAGTCTCGGATATCATTACTGAGACTCAAATGCCTGACAGCATCAAGACCAACGCGGATATCTGGGCGGCGTGCATCGGCGGGGCTGAACAGGTCAACGACTATACCGACATGATCGAGACGCCCAGCTTCGAGGTTGTTGAGGTCAGGGAGAATCCGCAGTACGAATTCATCTCCGAGCAAGCGCAGGGGGCGTGCCAGAAGTACGGGGTAAAGAGCATCTCGCTCGGCGCCCACAAATTCTAAAATGTACTTTGCCCGTTCTCGTCTTTTTGTGACAACGGACACGGGACTATGACAACAGAAACCAAAACAGACCCGATCGATGAACAGAAACTGAACAAACTTGTGGAGACGTCGCTCGTCGACCTCAGTGCGACAGTTCACGCCGCGCTGGCCGTTATCGGTGACGAACTCGGTCTCTATGCGGCACTAGACGAGGCGGGACCGCTCACGTCCGCCAAGTTGGCCGAGGAGACGAACACCGCGGAACGGTACGTCCGCGAATGGCTGCGCTCGCAGGCCGCTGGCGAGTACGTGACCTACGACCCCGAGACCGACCGGTACCATCTCTCCCCCGAGCAGGCGTACGTGTTAGCCGACGAGGAGAGTCCAGTGTTCATGCCGGGCGCGTTCCAGCTGGTCGCGTCGGCGTCCATGATCGGACCCGACCTCCGCGAAGCGTTTCGGACTGGAGAAGGTATCGGCTGGCACGAACACGACGATGACGTCTTTCACGGTACTGAACGCTTCTTCGGACCGTCCTACGGAGCCTTCCTGATCGACTGGATCGAGGCACTCGAGGATGTCGATGAGAAGCTGAAAGCAGGCGGGCGGATCGTTGACGTCGGCTGTGGCCATGGGGCACCGACGATTCGTATCGCCGAAGCGTACCCCGACTCGACGGTTGTCGGCATCGACTACCACGAGACGTCGATTGCGGTGGCGCGCGAGCGGGCAGAAGCCGCTGGCGTCGCCGACCGAGTCGACTTCGAAGTGGCGACCGCGTCTGAATACGACGGGGCCGATTACGACCTCGTGACGATGTTTAACTGCTTCCACGACATGGGCGATCCTGTCGGTGTGGCGGCCCACGTCCGGGAGACGGTCGCCGACGACGGTGCATGGATGATTGTGGAGCCCTATGCCGAGGACCGGGTCGAAGACAATCTCACTCCGTTTGGCCGTCTCGCATACTCGATCTCGACGGTGGCCTGTACGCCGAATTCGCTGAGTCAGGATGTCGGCTACGGGCTCGGCGCACAAGCGGGTGAGGAGCAGACTCGTAAAGTCGTCACTGGGGGTGGATTTACGCGATTCCGCCGCGCGGCTGAGACGTCGACCAGTCTGGTCTTTGAAGCGAAGCCATGACACCGTGATACATTTGTTTGACCAATGAGGAACCGTACTCGCCGATTTGAGTGTCCTCATATCTCTGCGGACGAATTCTTCTCCATCTGCTCGAGAAAACGCGTCGCCCCATCATCACCTTCGGTCATCAGCTGCTATTATCATTCACAACACTACGGACGTTGTTGTCTATCACAACAATTAATTCGCGTTCGCTCGCAACCGGCGCGGGTGAATTCGTCAGAAACAAGAAGAAAGTGCTTGCTGCTCGAGCGGCGGACCCATCTGTACCGTCCGGTTGTTTCTGGTAGATTCTGTCGCTGTAAGTGTAACCGCTAGTCGCAGCCACGGACCAACCATCGAATGCTCGAGTAGGCGTAGCGGATCCGGCGGCCAAAAGAGAATACCCCCCAGTGGGTCGTCAGGATCGCCGTACCGATCTAGTGGCAAAATCGTCTCGAGAAACGCATCAGCTGTGTCGAGGAGCGTCTGGATCCCCTCGAGGATGGCCGGAACAACGGGCTCGCGGCGTTCGGCGCTGGTTTTGAACGGTAGCGTTAGACGATACCCGTTTTCGTCGACACGGATGAGATCGAGTGCCTCGAGTCGGTCGCGGTAGTTTCTGACCGTCCGTACCGAGACACCCGCTCGATCGGCAAGCTCGCGTTGTAATAGTCGGTGCTCAGCCGTGAGCAGCGTGTGGACGATTCGGCCAACGGCCGGTTGGAGGTCGGGGAGTAAAGGGCTCTCAAGCGGCTCGAGGGACACATCCCGCTGATCTATATCAGGATATAACCGACGATCCCCGTCGAACTAGGCGATCTCCTGGCTTGAGCGGACAACCGGGTCGGAGCCATTTACGTGATGGGAGAGGAAGGATCTCGGCTACCGCTGGCGAAACCATCGCTTTGATCGGTGGTAATGATTTGTGAATCCGTCCTCACCGATTAGACATACCGCGCTATCCGCTACGGGTATCGCTCCTCACCATTCGGTCCGTTCGTCGTGGGGTGTAAATAACAAAACTCATCGCCACTGACCGTTCGATCGCAATGGCACTGACCCAGATCGACCACGTCGGCGAAAGCGAGGAGATGCAAGAGTGTATCGACAGCTGCTTCGAATGCACCCAGGCCTGCGAGTGGTGTGCCGACGAGTGCGCCAGCGAGGGCGAGGAGATGGCCGAGTGTCTACGGCTCTGCAGGGACGTCGCTGACCTAGCGACCATGCATGCACGGTTCATGGTCCGTAATTCCGACTACAGCTCGGATCTCGCCGCGATCACCGCCGACGCCTGCGAGGAGTGCGCTGACGAGTGCGAGCAACACGACGCCGAACACTGTCAGGTCTGTGCGGACGTCCTCCGCGACTGTGCAGAGACCTGCCGGAACATGGCTTCGGCCTGAAATCGCTGTTCACTCCGTTTCGTGGCTCCAAACGCAACTCGCTCTCGATCGAGACAAACACGAGCGCCGATCATGGACACAACGACGAAGTTGACAGTAGCCGGTAACGGCGTGCTCGGCTGCTGGTTGATCGCGGCTCCGTTCGTTCTCGATACGCCAGTGGTCGGTCACTGGAACGATGTCATTGTCGGCGCTGCGGTCATCCTCGTTGCCGGCTATAACTACGCTAGGGCAGTCAGACGGCGACCTGTAAGCGCGACCGGCGCGGGTCTCATCGCGATCCTCGGACTCTGGCTCGTCGTCGCGCCGTTTGCACTCGGTCTCGAGGGCGTGGCGCTGTAGAACAACGTTGTCTCGGGCACGCTCATGGCGAGTTTCGGGAGCTACAACGCGTACGTCGCTGGCACTACCCCGGACTTTCGAGCGACTGCCCAATAGGAAAGACGAGCGATGACTAGAGATGAACCGGTTATCAACGATCGGCGATCGATCCGTGCGTAACGTAGCGGCGATCCGACCTTCACAGAGATCATGCAGTACAAATCCCTCGAGGAATACGGCGTGATCGGTGACGAGAACACCGTCGCGTTAGTCGGTCGCGACGGTTCGATTGACTGGTGTCCGTTCCCGCACGTCGAGTCGCCGAGTGTCTTCGCCGCGATACTCGATGCTGACCGCGGCGGCCACTTCGCTGTGCGGCCGACGCAGTCGTTCGAATCCGTCCAGCAGTATCGCGACCGCACCAACGTCCTCGAGACGACGTTTCAGACCGCCGGCGGCAGCGCAACGGTGACGGATTTCATGCCCGTTGCCGAGGCGACCGAATCCGTGGCGGGCGACCGATCACCAGCCGTCTATCGGAAACTGAGCTGCGAGGACGGTTCGCTCGAACTCGCGGTCGCGTTCGAACCGCGATTCGACTACGCGCGGGACGTGCCCGATGTCGAACCGGCGAGCGAAGGCGTCGTCGCGGTCGACGACGAGCGAGTGATCGTATCCAGCAACGTTCCACTCGAGCCGTCGGCCGACGGCCACGCCGCTGACGCGACCGTGACGCTCGAGGCCGGCGAGACGTGCTGGCTGGTGCTGAGCTACGGCGAGGCGGTCCCACACGAGCCGTCGTGCCATCAGGAGATGCTCACCGATACCGTCGATTACTGGCGGGAGTGGGTGCACGACTGTGACGGGACCGACTGCCCCGTCGGCGGCCCGTGGCACGACTTCGCAGTCCGGTCGTCGCTCGTCCTCAAACTCCTCCTCCACCGGGAGAGCGGTGCCGTGTGTGCGGCCCCGACAACGTCGCTGCCCGAGGACCTCGGTGGCGTCCGCAACTGGGACTATCGATTCAACTGGATCCGCGACGCGGCCTTCACGGTCCGGGTGCTCTCGGAACTCGGTCATCTCGAGGAGGCCCGCTCGTACTTTGAACTCTGTCTCGATCACTGTCGCCGCCACGACCCCGAAGCAATGCCACCGGTTTACGGCCTCCACGGCGAAGAGGTCCCCGACGAAACGGTCCTCGATCACTTGAGCGGGTACGAGGGATCGGCCCCCGTTCGTATCGGCAACGCGGCCAAGAACCAACAGCAACTCGACGTCTACGGGGAACTGATCCTCGCAATCTACGAGAGTATCCGCTACGGCGAGCCGATGACGTACGACGATTGGTCGGTGATACGAGACCTCATCGACTACGTCTGCGAGGAATGGGACGAGCCCGACGCCGGCATCTGGGAGGTTCGATCGGACTACGAACAGTTCGTCTACTCAAAGGTGATGTGCTGGACGGCCCTGGATCGAGGGATCGAACTTGCCGAAGTGGCCGACGACCTTTCGGCGCCGATTGAGCGCTGGCGGACGTGCCGCGAGAACATTCGCCGAGCGATCCTCGAGCGGGGGTACAGCGAGGAAGCGGACAGTTTCGTGCGATCGTTCAGCGACGGGGAGGTACTCGACGCGTCGAATCTCCTCATCCCGATCGTCGGATTCCTCCCGACCGACGACGCTCGCGTACAGGGGACGATCGACGCGACGATCGAGCACCTGACCACCGACGACGGTCTCGTCCGGCGCTACGAGGGTGATGACGGGCTCCCTGGCGAAGCGAGTCCGTTTGTCGTCTGCTCGTTCTGGCTCGTGAGTGCATTGGCGCTCTCGGGACGGACCGACGAGGCGAGAGAGCGCTTCGAGGCGATTCTCGACTACGCCAGTCCGCTCGGATTGCTGGCGGAAGGGATCGATCCAGACTCCGGTGAACAGCGCGGGAACATCCCGCAGGCGTACAGTCACATTGGACTGCTCAACAGTGCGCTCTATCTCGCCGCCGACGACTCGAGTGGCGAGTCGGTAGCGCTCGGACGCAACGAGTCGCTTCGAGATAGTGACTCGAGCGGGGCGATCGTCCGCCGGCCGAACGAGCGCGAGTGAGAGGCAAAGAAATACCAATGACCGACGACAGACACGACGATTCGAACGGAGAACCGGAC
This sequence comes from Natrinema soli, assembly GCF_028618695.1. The sequence goes on from NZ_JAQIVI010000244.1 coordinate 13,270, forward strand.
GCCACGACGACCGACGCTCGAGAGCGACGCTCGAGTGTCGACGGTGGCGGTGAAAACGACGGTGATCGCGACCGGGATACCGATACCGGCGAGGAACGCGATGGGACCGACAGTGAGGATCACGACGGTGACGACGGTGGTTCGATGCGGCCAGGTGACATGATGCTCGCCCACCCGACGAAGGAGGTGTGGGTCCAGTACGCCGTCATCTCGCTGGGCGTCTGGCTCCTCGCGAGCGTCCCGGCGCTGAGCTACGAGAGCACGCTGATGACGTGGAGTACCGTCGCCACCGGACTCGTTCTCATCGCGCTCGCCGGACTGACGATCTACCGGGAGAGCGGCTACGCCAACTACGCGAATGGATTCGTCGGCCTCTGGCTGGTGTTCTCGCCGATCGTATTTGCGGCGCCGACGGCCGCGGCGTACGCCAACAACACGCTCGTCGGCGTCATGGTGATCACGTTCACGGTCCTCATCGTGATGCGCTCGGAGATGGATGGCCCGACCATCCCACCGGGCTGGTCGTACAATCCCTCGACAGGCGCCCAGCGCGCTCCGCTGATTGCGCTCGGGATATTCGGCTTTTTCGCCTCGTGGTATATGGCCGCCTTCCAGTTAGGGTACATCGAGAGCGTCTGGGACCCGCTGTACAATCCCGGAACCGAAGGGGTCCTCACGTCCCAAGTGTCAAAAGCATTCCCGGTCTCCGACGCCGGCCTCGGCGCAGTGGCCTACTCGGTCGAGGCCCTGATGGGATTCATGGGCGATCGCCGGCGCTGGCGGACAATGCCGTGGATGGTTGCCTTCTTCGGCGTAGTCGTGATCCCGCTGGGCTTCGTGCAGGTACTACTAGTCATCATGCAGCCGATCATGGTCGGAACGTGGTGTACCCTCTGTCTCCTCTCGGCCTTCGGAATGCTGTGGATGATCTCGCTGACAGTCGATGAGGTGGTCGCGATGGGCCAGTACGTTGTCCGACTAATGCGCCAAGGTGACAGCCTCTGGACCGCCTTCTGGATGGGCGGCACGATTCCTGAGGACGAGGCCGGTGTCGACGAAACCGAAACACGACCGATCGGTAACTCTTCGATCAGCGAACCGTTCTGGGGCGTCTCGATCCCGTGGACGCTGCTCGGTGCGATGGCGCTCGGCGTCTGGCTCATGCTCTCGCCAACCCTCTTCGGAACGACGGGGTTCATGGCCGACAGCAGTCACTTGGTCGGTTCGTTGGTCGTCTCCTTTACCGTGATCGCGACCGCCGAACCCGCTCGCGCCGTTCGGTTCCTCAATATCCCGCTCGCCGTCTGGATCGTCGTCGCTCCGTGGCTGTTCACTGGCGTCCCGACAGTCGCCGCGATTAATGCCGTCATAGCCGGCGCGCTCATCCTGATCCTCAGCGTCCCCCGAGGGCCGATTACGGATCGTTACGGCGGCTGGGAACGGTATGCCACCTCCGAGACAGTCGACCGACTGAACCCCCTCAGTAGCTAACTATGTCCAGAACTACCGACTCTGAAGTCGTCGTCGTCACAGGTGCATCAGCCGGCGTCGGGCGAGCCACCGCTCGCGCGTTCGCCGAACGCGGCGCGAAGATCGGCCTGCTCGC
>NZ_JAQIVI010000245.1 GCF_028618695.1 Natrinema soli
CGGTCGCCCTCGGCGTCGAACAGCGCCGTCGAGCGCCCGACGGCGTTCCCGCCCGCGATGTCCGCCTCCACGTCGTCACCCACCATCACCGCCTCCGACGGCCGCCGCTCGAGTCGCGACAGGGGCAGCGTGAACATGACCGATCCCGGCTTCTCCCGGCCGGTCTCTTCGGAGGTGAGAAGCAGGTCGATGTGGGACTCGAGTCCCAGCGCGGCGAGTTTCTCGAGTTGGACGCGCGTCGTGAGATTCGTGACGATGGCGACGTCGATCCCGTTTTCGCGCAGCGTCTCGAGAGTTCGCTCGACCCCGGGATAGAGCGCCATTTCGTCGATATACGCCTCCCAGTAGGCCTCTCCGAGCGCGAGCGCGTCCGCCGGTCTCGGACGACCGACGCGGCGCTCGAGGGCGCGTTTGAAGTAGAGAAAGCGCTCGTGGGAGGCCGCCGTCCCGGGGAGCTCGCGCTTCGTCGCACGGCGCCCCGCCTGGTAGAACGCCTCGAACGACTCGCGGTCGAAGTCGTAGCCGAGGTCCCGTGCGGTCGCTCGAGCGGTGTCCTTTCCCGCCTCGTTACACGGCGAGTAGGGATAGAACGTGTCGTCGAAGTCGAAGAGAACCGCGTTGACGCTCATACCGGCCTATCGACGGGACGCGAAAAACGAGTACCGGTCGCACCCGCACGTCGAGCGGACGCGACGATCGACCGGTTCTGACCGACTCGGCCCCATCAAAATACTTTTATCCCGTTCGAGAGTAGCCGTAGCCACGATGGTAGGTGTCCGCTTTACAGGGGCGTTTGCCCGTTTCTAATTCCCACCTACCGCGTATTGCGTCGGCCACGGTCGACCAGTGTGCGGGACGCGGCGCGGACACGCCACCGGGATTTTCACCACATCCACAGTCATGTCAGAATCAGATTCACAGCGGCAGATAGCGGTCGTACTACCCGACGGATCCGAACTCGAGGTCGCCGAAGACGCCACGGTCGAGGACTGCGCCTACGAGATCGGTCCCGGGCTCGGCAGCGACACGGTCGCCGGCAAACTCGACGGCGACCTCGTCGCCAAGGAACAGCCAGTCTACGACGGTGCCGAACTCGAGATCGTCACGGACCAGTCCGAGGAGTACCTGCAGGTCATGCGCCACTCCGCCTCGCACTGTCTCGCCCAGGCCGTCGAGCGCCACTACGACGACGTCGATCTGGCCATCGGCCCGCCGACGGACGAGGGCTTCTACTACGACTTCGACAACCTCGATATCGACGAGGAAGACCTCACGGACCTCGAGGACGAGATGGCAGAGATCATCGACGACGACTACGAGATCGAGCGCGAGGTCGTTTCGATCGAGGAGGCCGAGGAGCGACTGGCCGACGAGCCCTACAAGCTCGAACTCCTCGCGGAGTTCGCCGAGGAGGGAGACACGGTTACGTTCTACAGACAGGGCGAGTGGGAGGACCTCTGTGCCGGCCCGCACGTCGCGTCGACGGGCGAGATCGGCGCGGTCGAACTGCTCGAGATTGCGGGTGCCTACTGGCGCGGCGACGAGGAGAACACGATGCAGACGCGCATCTACGGCACCGCCTTCGAGGACGAGAGCGACCTCGAGGCGTTCCTCAATCGCAAGCAAGAAGCCGAGAAGCGCGACCACCGCCGGATCGGCAACGAGATGGACCTCTTCTCGATTCAGGACGTGACGGGCCCCGGCCTCCCGCTCTATCACCCCGCCGGGAAGACCGTCCTCAAGGAACTCGAGGAGTTCGTCGAGGATCTCAACGAAGACGCGGGCTACGACTACGTCGAAACGCCACACGTCTTCAAGACGGACCTCTGGCACCGCTCGGGCCACTACGAGAACTATCAGGACGACATGTTCATCTTCGACGTCGGCGACGACGAGTTCGGCCTGAAGCCGATGAACTGTCCCGGCCATGCCGCCATCTTCCAGGATCACTCCTGGAGCTACCGCGACCTCCCGATCCGCTACGCGGAAAACGGGAAGGTCTACCGCAAGGAACAGCGCGGCGAGCTCTCCGGGCTCTCGCGGGTCTGGGCCTTCACCATCGACGACGGCCACCTCTTCGTCCGCCCCGAACAGATCAAGTCGGAAGTCGAGCAGATCATGGCCATGATCACGGATGTGCTGGACACGTTCGACCTCGAGTACGAGATGGCGCTGGCCACGCGCCCCGAGAAGTCGGTCGGGAGCGACGAGATCTGGGACCGCGCGGAGGACCAACTCGAGAGCGTGCTCGACTCTCACGGTCACGAGTACGAGGTCGAGGAGGGCGACGGCGCGTTCTACGGGCCGAAGATCGACTTCGCGTTCGAGGACGCCATCGGCCGCTCGTGGGACGGCCCGACGGTCCAGCTGGACTTCAACATGCCCGAGCGCTTCGATCTGAACTACGTCGGCAAGGACAACGAGGAACACCGCCCCGTCATGATCCACCGCGCGCTCTACGGCAGCTACGAGCGGTTCTTCATGATGCTCATCGAGCACTACGAGGGCCAGTTCCCGCTTTGGCTCGCACCTGAACAGGTCCGCGTACTGCCCATCTCCGACGACAACCTCGGCTACGCCCACCGCGTCGCCAACGAGTTCGACGACTTCCGCGTCGAGGTCGACGGTCGCGACAGCACGTTAGAACGAAAGATTCGCGCGGCCCACGATGACCGCGTGCCGTACCAGATCATCGTCGGCGACAACGAGGAGGACGACGGCAACATCTCGGTTCGAGACCGCTTCGAGGATCAGGAGTACGACGTCGAAATCGACGAGTTCCGCGCTCATCTCGAGAGCGAAATCGAGGAGCAGCGGACCCAGCCCGACTTCCTGCAGTAAGACTGCGACCGCGTTTTCGGCGGTTCTCAGCCATCGCGTTGCCACAGTCGCCGCTCGGTCAGGGTGTCGGCCGCTCGTTCGGACGCGCTCGGTCGGAGCCGCCCGCCCGAGTGTGAGCCACATTCGTGCTGATTTCACGAGCGGATTTCGATCGTAATACCCATACTTGCGGAATCGTGCATATCCGTATGAACAGAGCCGAGAAGGCAGCCCTCCAGCTGCGGGCCGTCGACGTGTTGCGGATGTTGAAGGAGACGAGAACGTACGATGAACTCGCCGAGACGACGGGGCTGCCTGCGGGCGATCTCAACCGATACGTCAACGGGCACGTCCTTCCCGGTACCGATCGCGCGCGCGAGGTCGTCGACGAGCTCGGCCGAGCGGCGTTAGCCGAGGAGCTCGACGCGCGCATCCGCGTCGACGACGAGGGGTACGTGGACAATTCGGCGACCGTCTTCGATCAGCCCTTCCTCGATCTGGCCGCCCCGGTCGTGGCCAACGGTTTCGACTTCGAGCGTCCGGACGTCGTCCTCACCGCCGCGACCGACGGAATTACGCTCGCGGCCGCGCTCGCGAGCTACTACGGCGTCCGGTGTGCCTACGCGAAAAAGCAAAAAGAGACCGCCGTCGAGGAGTTCATCGAGGCCCGCCAGCGACTCCAGTCCGGAATCGAACTTACCTACTATCTGCCCGCCTCCGCCATCGATCCGGGCGAATCGGTACTGGTCGTCGACGACCTCATTCGCTCGGGCGAGACCCAGGAACTCCTGTTGGACATCGCCCACACCGCCGAGGCCGAGGTCGCCGGCGTCTTCGCGCTCATTGCGGCCGGCCAGGACGGCATTCGGCGCGCCCGCGAACGCACCGACGCCCCGATCGGCTCGCTCGTCAGCGTCTGAGACGGATCGCTGTCCGTCCTGGTCGGCTCAGTCCTCACGATCACAGTCGGACGGCCGCAGTTCCACCGGGAACCCAGGCACACCTACCCGTCTGGCCGGGTGCCCGACTGACTCGAGTTTCGTTCCGCGACGTGACGTTCGGACGGCGATCGTCCTCGAGATCGAACGGACGACTCGTCGAGCGATTCGTTCGCCAACAGCTGCCGAGTAATCGCCCGAGGGAAACCGTGCGAACGATTAGCACATTATTAATCATTAGGTTTATGGTGGTGTCGCCAGTTAGTGGAGGTACGCACATGACGAAGACAGTCATCCTCGGCGTGATCGGGTCCGACGCACACGTCGTCGGGATTACCATCCTGGAACAGGCGCTGGAGGCAGCCGGATTCGACGTCGTCAACCTGGGCGTGCAGAGCTCTCAGGAGGAGTTCGTCGAAGCCGCGTCCGCCAACGACGCCGAGGCTGTACTCGTCTCATCGCTCTACGGCCACGCCAAACAGGACTGCGAGGGCTTCCACCAACGAATCGCCGAATCCGACATCGACGTCACGACCTACATCGGCGGCAACCTCGCCGTCGGACAGGACGACTTCGACGAGACGCGGTCGTTCTTCCGGAACATGGGTTTCGATCGGGTCTTCGACTCCGAGACCGACCCCGAGGAGGCCATCGAGGCTCTAAAAGCCGATCTCGACATGCGCTCGACCGAGTCCGAACAGGAGAGCCAGACCGTCTCGGTCTAATCAACACCATCTCTTGTCGTTCCGTATCGCATCACACCACTTGACCAGCAGTCGCTGTGCTCGTCACTTCAAGCACGCACCGTCACCGTTTGCAACACGGAATCCGACGGCGACGACCGATCACCGAACGATCGTCACCGGCACCGGTGACCGGCGGGCGACCGTCTCCGCGACGCTGCCGAGGAGGATTCGACTCGCACCCGTCCGGCCATGGCTGCCGACGACGATGTGGTCGATGTCGTGTTCAGCGGCGAAATCCACGATCGATCGCGAGACGCTCCCGAGGACGTGCTCCGTCTCGAGTTCGACGCCGTGTTCGGCCGCCTGTTCACGCGCCGCCTCGAGGATGTTCTCGGCTCGCTCTTCGTGGTGGCCCTGTACCTCGTCGTAGTTCGCCATCGCGGTCCCTTCGATACCGCTGACCGCGTAGAAGTCGCCCGGATCGAGGATGTAGAGCGCGGTGATCGTCGCCTCCGGATACTCCGTACAGGCGAACTCGAGCGCCTCAGTCGACTGATTCGAGTCGTCGACCGCCACGAGAACGTTTCGTGCCATGCACGACCGTTACGCGCGCCGACGGAATAAGTCCACCTCCGGACCCGGCGAGTCGGGAATCGGATACTCCTACGGAGCGAGCACCCGTTCGATCGCCGCCCGAATCCGATCCGGACCCGGCCGATATGCGTCCTCGCGGGCCGGAAGCGGAACCGGCACGTCGTAGCCGGTCACCCGCTCGATGGGCGCCTCGAGCGACCAA
>NZ_JAQIVI010000246.1 GCF_028618695.1 Natrinema soli
GCCGGCAACTGTCATCATCGGCGGGATACGATAAGACTGAATCCGCTTCGCGAGGGGTGGAATCGCATCCGGATCGATCTCCCCGTCGGACTCGTGGTGGCTGCTACTCGAATCGTCTCCGCCGTCGTTTACGAGCGCATTTCGGATGACGAACAGCCCGACCGCACCCAACAGGACGACGTACGTGACGCCGATGGCACCGCTGGCGAGTCCCAATTCCTCGAGATAGTACACTATCCGACTCCCCACCTCGATACCGCTCGTCGTCCCGACGATCATCAGTCCGCCGAGCTTGTAGTCGACCTGGCCGAGGTCGCGGTGTTTCAGCGTCGCGATCATGGCCGTCCCGAAGACGAAGGCCATGCCACTCCCGACGGCGACTCTGGCGGGATACCCCATCACGAGTAACGCCGGTGTGACGAGGAACGAACCGCCCATGCCGAAGAAGCCGAATAGGACGCCGACCATGAAGCCGAAGCTTACGAACAGTGCGAGCGTCATCAGGGCGATTCCGAATAGCTCCATCTATGCGCGTGTGATTTTCTCGACGATCGGCGCTGCGACTCGCTCGAGCGCGCCGTACCCGACGTAGAGGACGAACGCCTCGAGGAGGACGGCGCCAACGAGGGCGCCTGACTGTACTGCTGACGAATACGCTGCGAGGTCGATCATCGATACCGACCTCCGTCGCCCGATTGTGTGCGGAGCATAGGTTTCTACTCGGTATCGTCTATCCGGAGGACGGATATAACACTTTTGGGAATTCTGCACAATATTACTGCAGTCTATCTCACGGCTATCCAACGAGAATATTCCAGTAAGTTATACGGAGCCGAGGAACGAACCGACGGAGACTCCTTCCGCTGGCGCGCGGTCGGAACGCGGTGTCAGCGGATTCGTGGCGAGACGGAGTCGGCGTCGCAATACCTACGGATCGGTTACGACTGATAATTCGGGGTAGGTATTGGTTTGCACAAACAATATTATGCGTCCGAAGCCTACGACCGGTATGATAGCGATCTGTGCGACCGATCTCTCGGCCGCCAGCGAGGCGACGATCGAGAGCGAGACCTGTCTCGAGTGTCTCGGCCGAATCGGCGTCGAGGAGATCCACCTCGTGACCGTGATCCCGTCGAACGTCCACGCGGGGATGCCCGGTATCGACTTCGCAGCGCGACGCGAGCGAGCGCTCGATCGCTATCGCAGCGTCATCGAAGACGCGGGCTTCGACGTCGAAGCACACGTCGTTCGCGGGACGCCCCATCGACGCATCAACGGGATCGCAGAGGCGGTCGGCGCTAGCCTTACAGTCATCGGCTCGCGCGGAAAGAGTCCGCTTGAGAACCGCGTTATCGGATCGACTGCACGCAATCTCGCGCGGACGACGATCGTCCCACTGCTGGTCAACCGGATCGAACGCGGGGCGGACGAGCCAGCCGTCGTCCGCGAACATCTGTTTCGGCGGATACTGTTTGCGACGGACTTCTCGGAGAACGCCGAGCGGGCGTTCGAGGCGTTCTCGTACCTCCGTCACGCGACGCAGGAGGCGACGCTAGTCCACGTTGAAACGCCGAAGGATCCGGCGCTTCCAGAGGGCGCCGACCCCGAAGCGCGACTGGTGAAGTTGGCGACCAAACTCGAGGACTGGGAGATCGAGACGCGAACGGCGGTCCGTCAAGGTGATCCGGCGGACGAGATTCTCGCTGCGGAAGTCGAGTACGAACCGACGACGATTCTCGTCGGCTCGCGCGGTCACAGCAGGCTCCGCAGACTCTTGCTCGGGAGCGTCTCCGAAGATATCGTCGCACGGGCGGACGGCAACGTTATGCTCGTTCCGCCGGATCGAACGGCGTAACGAGGGCGAACCGTCGGCTCACTCGAGCGGGAACCGGTTCACCGGTCGTGAGAGATGGAGTCGACGCGTTCGTCGGCAAACCAGTGTGCGATCGCGCTCTCCGCGCGATGCAGGACATCGCTACAGGTCGACTTGGTCACGCCGAGCGCCGACGCGACGTCCGTCAGCGTCGCCTCGCGGGGAACGTCGTAGTACCCCGCCTCGAGAGCGGTGCGGAAGACCTCGAGCTGTCGTTCTGTCAACAAGTTCTCTGCGTCGCTCGCGGCGACGGCATGTACGTACTCGAGCTGGTATTCGATGCCACGCTCATCGAACGCGTCGCCGAGTATCGATAACCGGTCCGCACTCGTCGTCAGTTCCCAAGTCACCACGCCGTCTTCGACCGCAAACGGCGTCTCCATTGGAACGCCGGCCTGCTGCATGGGAACGAGCAGTGACGGATTCGATGTCTCGACCTGCAGGAGTGTGGTCTCGTCGTGCTTCCAGAGCAACTCGAGATCCCGGATATCGCTCCGCTCGTCGATCGCGGCGAGTATCGGGACCGGATTCGACGCCGCCAGTTCGATGACACCGATCGCGACGTCCGATCCCGGCAGCACTGAACTGACTCGAAACGTAGTGTCGGGATAGGCCGTCGAAATCTCGTGGATCCAGAGGGATTCGGGGAGTTGGACGGTGAGTTTCGCCCGTGGCATCAGTATTGATGATTGGCAGTCGAACACCGTAGCATACGCTTCGAACATGTTCGAAGCACCCTGCAATATTCGCGACAACGGATACACAGCGGCCAATCAAACGAACGTGTATGGCTAATACGGATCCGTGCGACCCACGTCCAAGCGACTCCGAATACCGATCCACCCGGCGGACGGCTGATGGACCGACGCTCACTCTGACGCCGTTTCACGTTGCTGGCATCGCATTCCTGTTTGTCGGTTTCGCGCTCGCTCTCTATCAGGGCCTTCAAGCGTTCGAACTCGTTCCGCAGGTATCGTGGATCACGTGGACGCACATCCACTTCGTTACGATCGGCGCGTTCACGCAGTTGCTCTTCGGCACGCTGCCACAGCTGACGGCGCGGAAACTCGAGCAACCGGGACCGTCAGCAACGGCTATCAAAGCCGTTTTTCTCGGATTGAACGGCGCCGTACTACTCACCTGGTACGGTCGTGCCTTTGGCGAGCCGCTGTGGTTCGACATCGGTCTTGGGACGATCTGGCTGCTCACGGGCTGGCTGTTCGCCGTCGTTCTCCTGATGGTACGCAGAAGCGACAGCGGGCGAGCGCGCGACCTGACCATTGGCTTTTACCTCCTCTCACCGTTCGTCTACCTGATCGGGCTCACGTTCGCGTTCGGACTGTACAGCCATGGCTGGGACGTCCCCGGCGGCTGGTACGGACTCCGGGAGGCACACGTTCACGCCAACGCGTGGGGGTTTCTGGGCCTCGCGGCGATCGGCACGCTGTACGATCTCTTTCTGCGACTCGTGGACGCGGAGCTATACAGCGACCGCCTGAAACGATACTCGTTCCCGCTGTTTGCACTCGGTATCGTCCCGCTCGTCGTCGGACCGGTGCTCGGCATGGGGAAGACGGTGACCGCGATCGGACTAGTACTGTACGCCGCCGGCTACGTTCTCTATATTTACACGCTCGCTCAAACCTACCGGGCCGGCACGCCGAGCGGGACAGCGCTCTCGGTGCTCGTCGCCCAGCTGTGGATCCTCGGCCCGGCGAGCTTCGCCCCGTTCATCCTGTTCGGTATGCCACTCGGTATCCCCGACCCGTGGATCGAGACCGGCGCATTGCACTTCCTTTTCATCGGCTGGGCACTTCCAATCGCGCTCGCAGGCTCGCTGCTCGTCGCCTGCACTCTCGAGTGGCCCCACGGAACCGCTCGAGGTGACGGCGGCGACAGCCGCGTCGACGGACTCGTCCCCGCGAAGCGTCTCCCGTCGGCCGTCGGACCGAAGTCCGTCCTTGCCTGGAACCTCGCGGTCCTCGCCGTCGGGATCGGTTTCTTCTATCAGGACCAGTCGTGGTCGGCGCTACTGCACGGCTCGGGATTCACTGTCCTCCTCTCACTCTGGGGGTACTATCTGCTGAAGATCGTCGAACAGCGGTGGTCAGTCCGCACGCAGACGTCGTCAACTCGAGTGTGATTTCCGGACTCGACGAGAAAAGCGTTGTATACACCGTCGTCGGGATATCGCGTTCAAAGCCGCTCACAGTCAGCGACCTGCGTTATTCTGAGTTCTCGCCGAGTGACTGTGTTTCATCAACATCGCTCGGCTGTAGTTGGCGAACGAGATTCAGGTGCATGAGATGTAGATGCATCCCGATACCGTACAATATTAGTCCCAATCCGACGAAAATGAGCGGAAGGAGTATCGATTCAATTTCCTGAGAGAAACTCTCAAAATTCGCCGGCAGAACGCCTATGATCGCCAAGAGAAATGCACTCACGATAGGTACTGCACTACCCGATCAAACGGGCGGTGCCAACGCCGTGGTATGGTTCATTACTGGACTCATGGACGATCTGTTCCCGGCCTGCTCAGCCCGAACGATGTGAGAGTCGGCCGGCGATCCGCCACGAGACCAGTGCGAGTCCAAACCGGCCATATGATATTGTAGTTAGTTCACAAAACCATTATTGCTGTGGAAACCGTACCGTCGATCGATGAGCGACTCCGCAAACAACGAACGCCAACGGATCCGTGAACAGAAGAAGCGAAAGCTGCAGGAACGTCTCGAGAACGGCGGGGGCCTCAATGCGGCCGACAGGGAGAGCACGACGTTGTCCTCGTGGACTGTTACGCCGACTGGTGTGGCCCCTGTCAGATGATGGAGCCGACGATCGAGGCCCTCGCCGCGGAGACCGACGCCGCCGTCGCGAAGGTCGACGTCGACGCTTACCAGCAGATCGCCCAGCAACTGGGCGCTCGCGGCGTCCCGACGCTCGTCCTCTACGCCGACGGCCAGCCGGTCGAGCGGATGGTCGGCGTCCAGGACCGCGGAACGCTGGAGGGGCTAATCGAGCAACACGCGTAGTGACGCACCTGCCGAGGCCACGGCAGTCGATAGTGATTATCTGAACAGCGTCCTGGTCCGACCTAAATACGGGGACCAGCGACACGACCACGACACACCGACCTTCAGTCATGACCACCGATTGGCGGCAAGCGATCGAGACGCAACGGGAAGAGAAAGACCGGTACTTCGGCGGCGACCCGCACTCGCCGATTCCGTCGGACAAGCGCGAGTCGTTCGACGGCCTCGAGTATTACCCGATCGACGAGGCATACCGGTTCGAACTGCCGCTGCACGAGTACAACAACCCTGAACCGGTCACCGTTGGGACGAGCACCGACGGCGAGCGGAAGTACCTTCGGTGGGGCGAGTTCCGATTCACCGTCGACGGCGAAGACATCACATTGCAGGCCTACAAGGCGGATCCAGACGACGATCGGCTCTGGGTCCCGTTCCGAGACGCGACCAGCGGCGACGAGACCTATGGCGCCGGTCGGTACCTCGACCTCGAAGGCGACGCCCACCGGGCGGGCGACGGAAACTGGATCCTCGACTTTAACGAGGCGTACAACCCGACGTGCGCGTACTCGGATCGGTACGAGTGTCCGCTCCCGCCGACGGAAAACTGGCTCGAGATCCCGATCGAGGCCGGCGAACAGGCGTACCACTAACGGTGGTTCCGGACTAATTCGGCGCCCTCGACGGAATTTCGCTGTTTTCGAACGTCGTAGGCGCTATCGAACCACCGTGACCGTCGATCGTGAGAATACCACCAGTTATATTATCTACTGAAACTATTACTCACAAGAGTACATGACGACCACTGAAGACCGAATCCGAACGACGCACATCGGGAGCCTTCCCCGCCCGCCGGCACTGCTCAACCTCCTCGAGGCGCGTCAGAACGACGAACCGGTCGACGAGGACGAGTGGAACGAAACCGTCGCGGAGGCCACGCGGGCCGTCGTCGAGCGACAGGCCGAGGTCGGACTCGACGTCGTCAACAACGGCGAGCAGTCACGGGTCTCGTTCAACTGGTACGTTGCCGACCGTCTGAGCGGGATCGACGGGAAGCGTGAACAGGAGCTCTGGGCGGATCTCCAGGAGTTCCCCGAGTACGCCGAGGAGACGTTCGAGACGGACGTCATCGATCTCTCGATGCAGCCCGTCGTCGACGGTCCCATCGAGTACACCGGCCACGGGGAAGCCGAGGACGAACTCGAGGGGTTCCGAGACGCGCTCGAGACCGTCGACGCTGACTTCGAGGGGACCTTCGTGACCTCGGCGTCGCCGAGCATCGTCGCAACCACGCACGTCAACGAGTACTACGACACCTACGAGGAGTTCCTCTTCGCCGTCGCGGACGCGATGCAAGCGGAGTACGAACTGGTCGCCGAGACCGGAATGACCCTCCAGATCGACGCGCCCGAACTCCTCACCATCGGCCAGACGGCGGCCTACGCGGACGAACCGCTCGAGGAGATCAGAGCAGCCACGCGTCTCCACGTCGAGGCGCTCAACGAGGCCCTCGAGAACGTCCCCGCCGAGCAGGTCCGCCTCCACACCTGCTGGGGGAGCTACGAGGGCCCCCACCACCTCGACGCGGACCTCGTTGACCTCCTGCCGGAGATCTACGAGGCCGACATCACCGGACTGAGCGTCGAACAGGCTAACCCCCGCCACCAGCACGAGTACTGCGCGTTCGCCGAGCAGCCGCTTCCCGATGGCTGGACGCTGATGCCCGGCGTCGTCGACGTCAAGACGAACATCATCGACCACCCGGAGACGATCGCGGACCGCCTCGAGCGCGTCGCGGACGCGGTCG
>NZ_JAQIVI010000247.1 GCF_028618695.1 Natrinema soli
TTGAGGAGAATGAGATCTGTGATGACTCGACGTTTCTCCGAGTAATCAAGCAGTTTGCGACGCCATCCGACGAGGAAGTAACGCGCTCCGTTCAGGAGTTGCAGATCGAGGATATCGTCGCGTTCACCGAGCTGTACCGAGAGGCTGTGATGGCCTCGTTCAACGCAGCGACCGAAAACATCCTCAAGACGATTCGTCACGAGGACCCATTCGACGACCGCCACGTCGTGGCGGCCGTCGACTTCACACACGTTCCCTACCACGTCTGGCCGTGGATCGACAAGGACGAGAAAATCCCGAAAGCAGAGTATCCGCCGATGGTCAGCGGGTACAAAGAAGACGGTGAAATCAAGCACGGGTATACGTTCGCGACGATCACGATCGTCGGGAACGATATCCCAATCATCCTGGGTATCGAGCCGGTGAAGGAACGCTCTGCGTGGGAACCAGAAGACGCGCCAGCCGATTCGAAGGCGGATGTGGTTGACGTACTGCTGGACAGAGCCCAGCAGTACGTCGATCTCGACGAAGTGCTCCTAGACCGGGGATTCTACAGTAACGAGGTGTA
>NZ_JAQIVI010000248.1 GCF_028618695.1 Natrinema soli
GCCGGCAACTGTCATCATCGGCGGGATACGATAAGACTGAATCCGCTTCGCGAGGGGTGGAATCGCGTCCGGATCGATCTCCCCGTCGGACTCGTGGTGGCTGCTACTCGAATCGTCTCCGCCGTCGTTTACGAGCGCATTTCGGGTGACGAACAGCCCGACCGCACCCAACAGGACGACGTACGTGACGCCGATGGCACCGCTGGCGAGTCCCAATTCCTCGAGATAGTACACTATCCGACTCCCCACCTCGATACCGCTCGTCGTCCCGACGATCATCAACCCGCCAAGTTTGTAGTCGACCTGGCCGAGGTCGCGGTGTTTCAGCGTCGCGATCATGGCCGTCCCGAAGACGAAGGCCATGCCGCTCCCGACGGCGACTCTGGCGGGATACCCCATCACGAGTAACGCCGGTGTGACGAGGAACGAACCGCCCATGCCGAAGAAGCCGAATAGGACGCCGACCATGAATCCGAAGCTTACGAACAGTGCGAGCGTCATCAGGGCGATTCCGAATAGCTCCATCTATGCGCGTGTGATTTTCTCGACGATTGGCGCTGCGACTCGCTCGAGTGCGCCGTACCCGACGTAGAGGACGAACGCCTCGAGGAGGACGGCGCCAACGAGGGCGCCTGACTGTACTGCTGACGAATACGCTGCGAGGTCGGTCATCGATACCGACCTCCGTCGCCCGATTGTGTGCGGAGCATAGGTTTCTACTCGGTATCGTCTATCCGGAGGACGGATATAACGCTTTTGGGAATTCTGTACAATATTACTGCATTCTATCTCACGGCTATCCAACGAGAATATTCCAGCAAGTTATACGGAGCCGAGGAACGAACCGACGGAGACTCCTTCCGCTGGCGCGCGGTCGGAACGCGGTGTCAGCGGATTCGTGGCGAGACGGAGTCGGCGTCGCGATATCTACGGTGCGGTTACGACTGATAATTCGGAGTAGGTATTGGTTTGCACAAACAATATTATGCGTCCGAAGCCTACGACCGGTATGATAGCGATCTGTGCGACCGATCTCTCGGCCGCCAGCGAGGCGACGATCGAGAGCGAGACCTGTCTCGAGTGTCTCGGCCGAATCGGCGTCGAGGAGATCCACCTCGTGACCGTGATCCCATCGAACGTCCATGCAGGGATGCCCGGTATCGACTTCGCAGCGCGACGCGAGCGAGCGCTCAATCGCTATCGCAGCGTCATCGAAGACGCCGGGTTCGACGTCGAGGCACACGTCGTTCGCGGGACACCCCATCGACGCATCAACGGGATCGCAGAGGCAGTCGGCGCTAGCCTTACAGTCATCGGCTCGCGCGGAAAGAGTCCGCTTGAGAACCGCGTTATCGGATCGACTGCACGCAATCTCGCGCGGACGACGATCGTCCCACTGCTGGTCAACCGAATCGAACGCGGGGCGGACGAGCCAGCCGTCGTCCACGAACACCTGTTTCGGCGGATGCTGTTCGCGACGGACTTCTCGGAGAACGCCGAGCGGGCGTTCGAGGCGTTCTCGTACCTCCGTCACGCGACGCAGGAGGCGACGCTGGTCCACGTTGAAACGCCGAAGGATCCGGCGCTTCCAGAGGGCGCCGACCCTGAAGCGCGACTGGCAGAGTTGGCGACTAAACTCGAGGACTGGGAGATCGAGACGCGAACGGCGGTCCGTCGGGGTGATCCGGCAAACGAGATTCTCGCTGCGGAAGGCGAGTACGAACCGACGACAATTCTCGTCGGTTCACGCGGTCACAGCAGGCTCCGCCGACTGTTGCTCGGAAGCGTCTCCGAAGACATCGTCACACAGGCGAACGGGAACGTTATGCTTGTTCCACCGAGCCGTACGGCTTGACACCGGCGGCGAACCGGAATCGTGGCCCATCACGTTGTAAGATGAGACCTCTATAGATGGAAGGACCATATCAATTGGTTCACACTTACTCGCCTCGAGTAACGCACGAACGCGTCGCAAGCCGATAACAACGCCGCCGATCGCGGTACCGAGTTCGCTGGAGCGAGAAGTCCGACGTCCGTAGTGTAAGTCGAAAGATAATATTGTGTCCGGGGAACACCATTGAACAACTCCGACGACCGGGGCGGGAGGAGGTGATAGACGCGACGAGACCGGTGCGAGTCCAAACGAACTGGCTAAATTATATTGTGTATATCTCACAAAACCATTATTGCTATGGAGACCGTACCGTCGATCGATGAGCGACTCCGCAAACGACGAACGCCAACGGATCCGCGACCAGAAGAAACGAGAACTGCAGGAACGTCTCGAGAACGGCGGGAGCCTCGACGCGGCTGACGGGGAGAGCACTGCACCCGACGAGCCAATCACGATCACAGGCCAGGGTCACCTCGATGAGGTCGTCGCGGAGCACGACGTTGTCCTCGTGGACTGTTACGCCGACTGGTGTGGCCCCTGCCAGATGATGGAGCCGACGATCGAGGCCCTCGCGGCGGAGACCGACGCCGTGGTCGCGAAGGTCGACGTCGACGCTCACCAGCGGATCGCCCAGCAACTGGGTGCCCGCGGCGTCCCGACGCTCGTCCTCTACGCCGACGGCCAACCGGTCGAACGCACGGTCGGCGCCCAAGACCGTGGGACGTTGGAGGGCCTGATCGAGCAACACGGGTAGCGATGCACCTGTCGAGGCCACGGTAGTCGATACTGCCCATCTGAACAGCGCACTAAGTCCGATCCCGATACGAGGATCGGCGATACGACCGCGACACACTGACCTTCAGCCATGACCACTGATTGGCGGCGAGCGATCGAGACGCAACGGGAAGAGAAAGACCGGTACTTCGGCGGCGATCCTCACTCGCCGATTCCGCCGGACGAGCGCGAGTCGTTCGACGGCCTTGAGTACTACCCGATCGACGAGGACTACCGGTTCGAACTCCCTCCCGACGAGTACGACGACCCCGAGTCGGTCACCGTCGGAACGAGCACCGACGGCGAGCGAGAGTACCTGTGCTGGGGCGAATTCCGCTTCACCGTCGACGGTGAGGACATCGCGCTGCAGGCCTACAAGGCGGACCCGGACGACGAACGGCTCTGGGTTCCGTTCCGGGACGCGACCAACGGTGACGAGACCTACGGCGCCGGCCGGTACCTTGACCTCGAGAACGACACACACCGGACGGACGACGGAAACTGGATCCTCGACTTCAACGAGGCGTACAATCCGACGTGTGCATACTCGGATCGCTACGAGTGCCCGCTCCCGCCGACTGAAAACTGGCTCGAGGTGTCGATCGGGGCCGGCGAACAGACGTATCACTGACGATGGTTCCGGACTGATTCGGCGCCCTCGACGGAGTCTCGCCATTTTCGAACGACGTAGACTCTATTGATCCGCCGTAACCGTCATCGATCATGAGACGTCGAACGCGTACGCGTCTCCGCCGTCGTTCTTGTCGGTCCTGTTGACGTCGCTCGAGTCAATGTCCCAACCGGGGTCGCTACAGCCGGCCAGCGCGGCGATCGCGAGCGTTCCCGCCGTACGCTCGAGTAGTCACCGTCGGGACGGATCGGGTCCGGTCATCTGCCACAACTATATCGTCTCGTCGGGATCGTGTTCCTCCGCCATGCGCGCTGCTTCGTCGGCATATCGGTCGCGAACGTCTGAATCCTCGACGGTCGCGAGGTCATCAGGAGAGACGTCCTTCGCGGCAGTGACCGTGTCCAGGTCGACCGCCTGTACTGCAAGTTCCTTTCGGAAGGTTCGAGTTCCGTCGGGAGTCGCATAGGTGAGGATGATGAGGTCTCGATTGTCGTAATCGCGCTCGACCAGCCACACGCGAACGTCGGCCGACTCCGATGGCATGAGAACCCAAACGGGAAGCGTAAGGGTAGTCGTTGGGGTTGAGAGTTTAGTGGCTTGGGAGCCTCATCGGTATCCACGCCTTCGGCTCGAGAATGTCACCACCGACGCTCGTCTACGACGACGATTGCGGGGTCTGTACTCGTGCAGCGCGGTTCGTGGACCGCCGCGCGGCGATCGACATCGTCGGCTTTTCGGAACTCACGGACGACCTGCGAGCGCGCTTGCCGCCCGACTATAAGGCGTGTGCGCACCTGGTTACCGACGAGACGACCTACTCCTGTGGGGCAGCGATGGAACGCGCCTACGAACGGACCGGCCTTCTGCCATCGCAGTTTTTTCCGCTGTTTCGTCGCGTTCCTGGATATGCACCCGTCCGCGAGTTCGTCTATCGCGTCGTCGCGTCGAACCGGCCGTCGATCGGCCGATTGCTACCGTAGCTTCTCGAAAGCATATAGGCAACCCGCTATTCCGACCGAGATTCAATCGAAAATGGACGGTGATCGAAGAATGGCCGAATACGTTCTACAGCTTCAGAGGTTCAGAAGAAGCATCGACCCGTAGCCGAGACCGAACGCGAGTATGAACGATCCAACCCAGGCGGCGACGGTGAATCCCAGCTTTTGGGGACTAACGCCGTCTCCACCAGTGACCGCGAGTCCGCTGCCGACGATGGCGCTGACGATGATTTCGTTGAACGAGACCGGTACCCCGAGTAGGACCGCGGTCTGTGCGATGAGAAACGAGGGGACGAGCGTCGCAATCGAGCGGCGCGGCCCCAGCGACGCGTACTCCTGGGAGATCGACTTGATCATTCGCGGGGCGCCCGTCCACGAGCCGACGAGGATTCCGACGCCGCCGCCGAGCAGGACCGCGATCGGTGACACCGTCGGCAGGTCCTTGAGCAGCGGGAACAGCGGACCTACGGCGAGTCCCACCTGACTCGCGCCTGCCGAGAACGCCACGAGCGCGCCTAGCGAGAGCAGGAACCGGCGCAGACCGCCGGCCTCGTCGCGACCGATGTCCCAGCGGACGACGGCCGCAGCG
>NZ_JAQIVI010000249.1 GCF_028618695.1 Natrinema soli
GACGGCGACGTTCGCCGGGGCCCCGCCGGGGCGCCGTTCGAAACCGGCGACGTCCTTGAGCGGGCCGGCCCGTTCGGGAACCCAGTCGATGAGCGTTTCGCCGGCGACGAGGACGTCGGAAGACATGCTCGAGTGTCCGCCGCCGACGGCGGTAGTTCTGTCGACAGAGAAACTATATACGAGACCAATTACAACAAGGAAAATAATAGTATGAAACACAGTTCACGCCGCAGACTTCTCGCGGCCGGGGTGAGCCTCACCGCACTGAGTGCGGGCTGTCTCGCCCGCTTTTCAGACGACGAGGCCGACGATTCGGAGGAACCGAACGAGAGCGATCGGAGCGACCTGTCACCGCTCGAGCGCTGGGTCCCCGCATCGGGGAGTTCGGAACTCCTGTTTCACTACCGGGACCTCACCGCAGTTCGGCAGTACGAGGACGTCCTGCGAGCGGACGTGATCGAATCCGTTCCGGTGCTGCCGGACGGAGAGAGTCGCGAGTTCGTCGAGCAGGTAACGGACGGCGAGCCGGCAGTGGACTCCGTGTGCAGGTTCGGTTCCGAGGGCGTTGCCGGGAACGTCGTCGTTTCCGGCTCGTTCGATCCCCATGCGGTCGACGCCGACCTCGAGTCGGCGGCCGGCGATTTCGATGTCTTCGAGCGCGACGACGTCTCGGTCGCCGTCTCCGGGGAGACGGTCGTCGTGAGCCCCGCCGACGGGGCAGATCTCGAGGCGATCCTCGCGGCGGGCGTCGAGGGGACCGGTCGCCGAATCGATTCGCACGGGAATTTCGCGCAGTTGACCGAGCGAGTCGGCGACAGTGCGTTCCTGTGGGGCGAATACGAGGGCAGTGATGACGGTTCCGGGGCCGCCTTCTCGTGGGCGTTCGGTGCCGAGACGACGACGTATTCGACGGTCGCCGTCTATACCGACGCCGATGGGACGGACGAGTTCGAGGAATCTCTGGCGGACCAGCCCGATCTGATGGTCGAAACGGACGGCAACGTCGGTATCGCAACGAAAACGATCCCGACCGGGGAGTACGAGTATCAGGACCCGTTCGCCGAGCGGGGAAGCCAACCGACAGAACTGTACGCGGGGGTGAGCCTCGATACCAATCGGAAACCGAACGCGGTCGTCGTGATGTATCACTCGAGCGGTACCGCCGATCGGGTCGAGGTGCGCGACGAGAGCGGGGTCCGCGTCGAGTTGACCGAGGTCGGCCAGGCCGAGACGATCGAGTACGAGTCCGGTACGTCGGCGACGATTACCGTCGTCGCCGTCAGAGACGGCGAGGAGAACGTCCTCATGACCGAACCCGTCTCGTTCTGAGAGAGGCTCCGCGAGCGAGTGCGAAGAAAAGGAGAAGCGGACGGAAATCGATAGCAGTCGACCGACCTACAGAATGATGCTCTTCTCGCGCATCATTGCGTGGATCGAGGCGTCGAGGCCTTCGCGGCCGATCCCCGAGT
>NZ_JAQIVI010000025.1 GCF_028618695.1 Natrinema soli
GCCATCGTCGCGACGCTGTTGCACGCCCGCTTCATCGTCGGCTACGACTTGCCGGGCGATACCGGCACCGACTCCGGCGTCGACGCGACGCTGGACTGACGACGCCCCCGACGACGGGGCGTTGCAATCCATTTCTCGAGCAACCGAAGTACATCGCGCTGGCGAGTAACAATCCTTTTGAGTCCCACTGACAACCGTACGCAGGGTATGACAAATCTCGTGGCGGACGTCGCCGAGACCGTCGAGGAACATCCGGACTCGGCCGCGATCGCGTATGAGGGGACGGAACTGACCTACGAGGAGTTCTGGGAGCGAGCCGGCCGGTTCGCGCAGGCCCTCGAGGACCGCGGGATCGGCGAGGGCGACCGCGTCGGAATTTATCTGCCGAACCTGCCGCAGTTCGTCACGGCCTTCTACGGCACCCTGCGTGCCGGCGGGATCATCGTCCCGATGAATCCGCAGTATAAGGCCCGAGAGATCAGCCACATGCTCGGCGACAGCGGGGCCAAAGCGGTCGTTGCACTGGCCGATCTCGTCCCGAACGTCCTCGAGGTACAGGACGACACCGAGGTCGAACAGGTGATCAGCGTGGGTGCGGACGTCGAGGGAGCCACCGAGTTCGACGATTTCCTCGCGGACGACACCACGGGAATCGTCGACCGCGCGGACGACGACGTCGCGGTCCAACCTTACACGTCGGGGACGACCGGCACGCCGAAGGGGGTCCTGCTGACCCACCACAACCTGGCATTTACGACGCGAGCCAACGCCGGCGTCCCGCCGGGCGGCTTCCAGGCCTCCGACCGACTCATCGGCACGCTCCCGCTGTTCCACATCTACGGCATGTCCGTCGTCATGAACGGCGCGATGTACAGCGGCGGCACCTACTATCCCGTCCCCGAGTGGGACGCGCCGACGGTGATGCAGCAACTCGAGAACGACGAGATCTCGATCATATTCGCCGTTCCCGCGATGTTCAACGACATGATCAACCAGCCCGACGCCGCCGAGTACGAGTTCGAGGCGCTGCGCTTCGCCAACTCCGGCGGCTCGAGTCTGCCGATGGAGGTCCTCGACCGGTTCGAGGAGCTCTGGGGCGTCCAGCTCAACGAGGGCTACGGCCTGACCGAGACGAGCCCGGTCACGCACGCGAACACGAACGAGAACCGCCGGAAGGGGAGCATCGGTCAGCCCCTCGAGGGCGTCGAGGCGAAGATCGTCAATAGCGCGGAACGAAGTTCCGCTGACCATTCGGGCGGCTCGTCGCCGCCCGAAGACGAGGAGTTCGACGAGGTCCCGCGCGTCGAAGAGGGGCCGATCGACGAGGAGGAGGCCGACCTTCACGATATCACGGGCGAACTGGTCATCCACGGCCCAAACGTGATGAAGGAGTACTACGGGCTGCCGGAGGCCAACGAGGAGGCATTTACGTACGAGGACGGCAAACGCTGGTTCCACACCGGCGATATCGGCTACTGGGACGAGGATAACTTCTTCTACGTCGTCGACCGGGAGAAGCACATGATCGTCACGGGCGGCTACAACGTCTACCCGCGCGAAGTCGAGGAGTTGCTCTTCGAACACGAGGACGTCGCCGACGCCGCCGTCGTCGGGGTGCCGGACGAGCGCCGCGGCGAGACCGTCGAGGCGTTCATCGTGCCGACGCCCGACGCGGAGGCCACGCCCGAGGACATCAAGCAGTACTGTCTGACCAACCTCGCGGCGTACAAACACCCCCGCGAGGTGCGGTTCGTCGAGGAACTCCCGCGGACGACGACCGGCAAGGTCCAGAAGTTCGAACTCCGCGACGAGGACTGATCGGCTCCCTCGAGCGGGGTCGCACTCGATCGTGAACGAACGAGCGCTCGATCTCGAGACGGACTGCGCTCGAGTCGACGCCCGACAATCGTTCTCGTTTCCACCACGACCAGTGATCCAACTACCGAGTTAACAAAAACAAATTTCGTGCATATCCGAAGCTACTTTGTAAGACGACAACAACCGAACTACTATGGCATTCCAGCTATCCGCTGAGCACGAAGCGATCCGCGAGGCCGTCCGCGAGTTCGGTGAAAACGAGATCGAACCCGTCGCCGAGGAACACGACCGAGAGGGCAAGTACCCCGAGAACCTCCGCCGGAAGGCCGCCGAGTACGACTTCGTCGCGCCGAGCATCCCGCTCGAGTACGGCGGTGCCGGGATGGACAAGATCTCCTCGACGATCGTCACCGAGGAACTCTGGCGCGCGGATCCGGGGATCGGCTCCGCGATCGGCAGCGCCGGGTTCGGCTCGAACATGATCATGGAGTTCGGTGACGAGTGGATGAAAGAGGAGTGGTTGCCCAAGATCGCCGACGGCGAGATCGCGTCGGTGTCGATGATCTCCGAGCCCGCACACGGCTCGAACGTCGCCGGCATCGAGACGGTCGCCGAAAAGGACGGCGACGAGTACGTCGCCAACGGCAACAAGATGTGGATCACCAACGGGACCGTCGCCGACATCGGCGTCCTCATGGCCAAGACGAGCCCCGACGAGGGCCACAAGGGCATCACCGCCTTCCTCGTCGAGATGGACTGGGACGGCATCACGACCGACAAGATCGACAACAAACTCGGTATCCGCGCCTCCGACCTCGCGGAGGTCATTATCGACGACGTCCGTATTCCCGAGGAGAACGTCATCGGCGAGGTCGACAAGGGCTTCTACCAGCTGATGGAGTTCTTCGCCGCCGGTCGTGCCAACGTCGCCGCTCAGGCCGTCGGCGCTGCCCAGGGCGCGCTCGACGCCGCCATCGAGTACGCCAACCAGCGCGAGCAGTTCGACCAGAAGATCTCCGAGTTCCAGGCCATCCAGCACAAGATCGCCGAGATGGCCACCAAGGTCGAGGCCGCCCGCTCGCTGACGTATCGCGCGGCGACCCAGGTCGAGCAGAACAATCAGGACGTCGCCGCGCAGTACTCGAGCATGGCGAAGTACTTCGCGAGCGAGATCTCGGTCGAAGTCGCCGACGAGGGCATTCAGGTCCACGGCGGCTCGGGCTACGTGACGGACTACCCCGCCGAGCGCTACTACCGCGACGCCCGCATCACGAAGATCTACGAGGGCACCAGCGAGATCCAGAAGAACATCATCGCCGACCAGATCCTTTGACGTTCGCCGACCAGATCCTTTGACGTCCTCCACACGGCTGAAGCCGTAGGATTCCTCCGTGGGTAATCCGGCCAGCAGATTACCCCGGCTGTGAACTTGCGGGTTCGCCGACACTGGTTTGGTCTACCGGTCTCGACTGTTCCCCGAAACTCGCAGGTATCCAGTCGTGACCATTCCACTCCCAGTACGCACCGTTATCGGGTGCGTCCCTCTCGCGTTCAGCAGAGAGGGCAGCGGGCCGCGCCATCGGCCCCACTTCTGATTGCAGCAGGTTCCACGCTCCTACGACATCACTGTGTGCGTCTAGCTCGCAGTCGTGACAGCGGAATGAATCACCATCTCGAGTCACGTTATTGCTCTTGCACTCGGGACACTCGCTACTCGAATTACATTCACTCACGTGTTCGACGGTGATGCCAACGTCTCCCAGCGTGAGTTCAACGCGATCGATAAGTTGGCGGTACGACCAGAACGCGTGCGTCTTTTCGTTCACGTCCGCCGACCAATGCGTGTCCAACACATTGGTCAGGTCGCCCACGTACACAGTGTTCACATTCTGTTCTAAGAGCCAGTCCACGACGTGTTTCACCGCGGCGTCCCGACTGTGGTCGCGTTTCTCTCCCCGCTCATCATACACGCGTTGAATGCGCTTACTCGTGTCCTGATCTTCAGGGAGTTTCGATTGCAACTCGGCTATCAACTCGGACAAGCCGTGGAAGCGGTCATACTCTGGGCGAGCATGGTATACTGCGGTTTCTTGTGTGGTGGTGACGATGGCGAGTGTGTTGTTTGCACCTACGTCGATGGCTGCTGAGTGTGTCGTGTTCTCGGGGTCAAGTGTATGAGTATAGGCATCCAATTGCTGTTCTTGAATCTTGTCTGGCCGTATGCGAACCGGATGCTTGACACGAAGCGTGTCAGCAGCTTCGTCGTAGATAAGTTCCAACCGTGCGTCGTCACCGTTCCACTGTGGGTCACCACGGACTTCTAACGTGACGCGTTCTTGGTACTCGAAGTCGTACTTCTCTTTGAGGGCGTCACCGATGCCGAATTCAAGCGTACTCTCGTCTTCACCCCAGTCGAACTTCTACAAGTCGTTCCGGACGAGATCATGTAGTTGGTATCCTTCATTACGATTACCCCAGTATCCGGGTGGAGATGGTTTCTCCGTCACGGCGGAGTCTGAGTCGTCGTAGTGTTTGTCGAGCAAGCGGAAGTGGCTCCGCCATGCGTCACTGTTTTTCCGGGCGACTTGCTGGCAGGTTGCTTTACCAAGTATGGGCGCATACTCGTCGTATAAATCGGTGTACTCAGCGTCCCAGACATCGCCGTCCTCCCGGAAGTATTCTTGGCGGCGTCGGTAGGTGATTTGGTTCCACAAGGGGGCGTGAGCTGCCAACCACTCGAACAAACACTGCCGATACCGTTCGGTAGCGGGTGTAGCAGTATACTCGTTGGTACGTTGTGGTCGGTCGCTCACACATAAAATGCCGCAATGTTATCTTATAAATATTAGGATCACAGGCAGGCTACAGGTCGTGGTTGCCTTCAGAAGTAACGGATTCATCCCACGGCCAAAGCCGTGGGCTTTCCCCTATCTTCCATATAAGTCGGATCCATATCCGATCCGCAACCAGTTTTTCGGGCATTCAATCGGACGGCGATGACGACCAGCCTGCAGTCCGTTCTCGAGTTGGACATCACTGGAGAGCCCGAGAAAACGGAGAGTCGAGCGGGACCGTCGTTCGAAAACCGGACCGTCTGTCGCTACGGTTCCGGGACCCGAAACTCGACGGCCGCGCCCTGCCCGTAGCCGACGCACATCGTCGAGAGGCCGAGACCGCCGCCCCGGCGCTGCAGTTCGTGGAGCAGCGTGACGGGAAGCCGTGCGCCCGAGGCACCCAGCGGGTGGCCGATGGCGATCGCGCCGCCGTTGACGTTGAACCGGTCGTCGTCGAAGCCGAGTTCGTCCCGGCAGTAGATCGTCTGGCTCGCGAAGGCCTCGTTGAGTTCCACGAGGTCGTAGTCCGCTGCCGAGCGGCCGTTGCGCTCCCAGATGCCCTCCACCGCGGGCACCGGGCCGATACCCATCACCGTGGGATCGACGCCGGCGACGTTGTGATCCTCGATTTCCGCCATGATCTCGAGGCCGCGCTCCTCGGCGAACTCCTCGCTCGTGATCAGGACCCCGGCAGCGCCGTCGGAGACCTGCGAGGCGTTTGCGGCGGTGACGGTGCCCTCTTCCTCGAAGGCGGGCGGCAGGCCGGCGATCGTTTCCGTCGTCGTGCCGGGGCGGAGCCCCTCGTCCTCGGTGACGATCCCGTCCTCGATCTCGATCGGAACGATCTCGTCGTCGAACCTGCCGGCTTCGGTCGCCTCGACCGCGCGCTGCTGGCTCCGGGCACCGTACGCGTCCTGTTCCTCGCGGGAGATGTCGTACTTCCGTGCGACCTTCTCGGCCGTCTGGCCCATCGCGAGGCCGGCCGCGTCGTACTGCTCGGCGATGCCGGCGTAGGAGTCGATCCCCTTCCGGCGCTCGTTGCGGGACATGTTCTCGACGCCGCCCGCGACGATGACCTCGCGCTGGCCCGCTCGGATCGCGTCGCTGGCGCTCATGATCGCCTCCGCCGAGGAGGCACAGAGGCGGTCGATGGTGGTGCCCGGGACTCCCTCGCCGAGCTCGGAGAGGAGGGCGATGACGCGTGAGATATTGTTGCTCTGTTCGTTGACCTGCTTGGCACACCCCCACCGGATATCGTCGACGTCCTCGCCCGAGAGTCCCGTTCGCTCGAGCATCGTATCGACGAGCGGTACCGAGAGCTCCTCGCTGCCCGTTTCGGCGTACACGCCGCCGTGTTTCCCCTGTGGCGTCCGGACCGCCTGCACGATAACTGGCTGCCGATCGCTCATTGGTACTGTGTGACTCTCGCTCCGAACCCAAAGTAGCTCCGTTCTTCGTCATTCGACCGTGCATCGGTGGTTTAGTTAGCGGCCGACGAGGGACTGGACTCGTGTCCAGCACAGCGCGGATACGCCACGTGGACTGTTCCGACTGCTGCGCAGCGGCCCGCGGATCGCCACCGTATTCGTCCGGTTCGAGCGGTTTGTTCGAAAGGGAACGCTTTTGATAGTTTCCCCAGTGGCTTCACGTATGCAAGTCACGGTTCTCGGAGCCGGCAGTATGGGACACGGAATCGCACAGGTCTCCGCGATGGCGGGCCACGACGTGATCCTCCGAGACATCGAGGCGGAGTTCGTCGAGAACGGCCTCGAGGGGATCCGAACCAACCTCCAGGGCGGCGTCGACCGGGACAAGCTCACCGAGGAGGAGATGGACGCGGCCCTCGAACGCATCGAGGGGACGACCGACCTCGAGGAAGCCGTCGCGGACGCCGACCTCGTCGTCGAGGCGGTCCCCGAGGAGATGGACCTGAAGAAGGAGGTCTTCTCGGACGTCGAAGACGCCGCTGGCGAGGAGACGGTCATCGCCTCGAACACCTCCTCGCTGTCGGTCACGGAGATGGCCAGCGCGCTCGAGCACCCCGAGCGTGCGGTCGGGCTGCACTTCTTCAACCCGCCCCACATCATGGATCTGGTCGAGATCATCGTCGCCGAACAGACGGACGAGCGCACGGAGAAGTTCGCTATCGACTACGTGCAGGGTATCGAGAAGGAGGACGTCGTCGTCCGCGACACGGCCGGCTTCGCCACCTCGCGACTCGGCCTCGCGCTGGGGCTCGAGGCGATCCGGATGGTCGAGCAGGGGGTCGCCAGCCCGGCCGATATCGACGAAGGGATGGAGATCGGATACGGCCACCCGATGGGGCCCCTCGAGCTGACCGATCACGTCGGGCTGGACGTGCGCCTGCACATCGCGGAACACCTCCGCGAGGAGCTCGGCGAGCGGTTCAAGCCGCCCCAGTCCCTGCGCCGGAAGGTCCGGGCGGGCAACCTCGGCAAGAAAAGCGGCGAGGGCTACTACGTCTGGGAGGACGGCGAACGCGTCGGCATGAGCGGCGAGTGGGGCGGCGACGAGTGAGGATGTCGGCGCCGACCGAGATCGGTAGCGAGCGATAGCGGACCGATTCCACCCTGAACTAGTGGGGCAGTGCTTGTTACGGGCCCTCCACTGGTGGGGTGCCGTTCGAGACGACGGACGATCGGCGGTGACCGAGCCAGCTGCGACGCCGGATCGCGATCAAGACCCGGTCGAATCGTCGCTAATGCGGGTACTTTTAGCCGCCCCTGAGCAAGGGTGACGTATGTCTCTCGAGCCGAGCGCTGACCCGGCCGCCGACGGGCGAGCGAACTACGACTATCGGAGCGACGACGTCGATCGTCCGGCCCTGGTCGCGGACCTCGAGGAACTCGTCGACTGCGAGGTCCGGGCTGACTCCTATTCTCGCGAACTGTACGCGACCGACGCGAGCGCCTACGAGCTGACGCCGATCGCCGTCGCCTTTCCGGAGTCGACGGCCGACGTCGCGGGCATCCTCGAGTACTGCGCTGAACGGGAGATTCCCGCGCTCCCGCGAGGCGGCGGGACGAGCCTCGCCGGCCAGACGGTCAACCGGGCCGTCGTCCTGGATTTCACGCGGTACATGAACGAGATCCTCGCGATCGATCCCGAGGGCCGCACCGCGACGGTCCAGCCCGGGACGATCCTCGGGACGGTGAACGAGACCCTCGAACCACACGGTCTCAAATTCGCCCCGGACCCCGCGTGGGGCGACAAGAGCGCCATCGGCGGCGCGATCGGCAACAACTCGACCGGCTCGCACTCGCTGCAGTACGGCAAGACCGACGCCTACATCGAGGAGGTCGAGGCCGTCCTCGCCGACGGCACCGTCACCCGTTTCGGCGAGGTGACGCTCGAGGAGATCGGCGAGCGAGCCGATCCCGACGGCGACCTCGAATCCCGGATCTACGCCGAAGTCGAGCGGATCCTCGAGGAAGAGGCCGACCTGATCGAGGAGACCTATCCCGACCTCAAGCGCAACGTCTCGGGCTACAACCTCGACCGGTTGGTTGCGGAGGCGCGAGGGGAGGAACTACCGGGCGGTGAGGACACCGGCGAAGCGGGCACCGTCAACCTCGCGCGGCTGCTGGCCGGCAGCGAGGGCACGTTGGCGGTCGTCACCGAGGCGACCGTCTCGCTCGAGCCGATCCCCGAGACGAAGGCGGTCTCGCTGCTCTGCTATCCCGACCTCCACGAGGCGATGCGGGACGTCGAACCGATCCTCGCACACGACCCCGCCGCGGTCGAGGTGCTCGACGACGTGTTGATCGATCTCGCGCGCGACACCGCCGAGTTCGGCCCGGTCACCGAGATGCTCCCCGAGGGGACGAACGCCGTCCTGCTCGTCGAGTTCTACGCCGAGAACGAAGACCACGGCAGGGAGCAGGTCGCGGGCCTGCTCGCCGACCGCATCCCGTCGGCGACGCCCGCCGGGGAACCGGCCGCTGACGCGCCGAACAGCGACGGCGATATCCTCGCGATCGAGACGCTCGAGGCCTACGACGACGCTGAGCGCGCCACGCTCTGGAAGCTCCGCAAGTCCGGGCTCCCGATTTTGCTCTCGCGGACGACCGACGAGAAGCACATCTCCTTCATCGAGGACACGGCGATCCCGCCGGCGAAGCTGCCGGAGTTCGTCGAGCGCTTCGAGGAGGTTCTCGAGGAACACGACACCTACGCCAGTTTCTACGCCCACGCCGGCCCCGGCGTGCTCCACGTCCGGCCGCTCGTGAACACGAAGACCGAAGTGGGCCTCGAGCAGCTCCACGGAATCGCGGACGGCGTGACGGACCTCGTGGTCGAGCTGGGGGGGTCGGTCTCGGGCGAACACGGCGACGGCCGCGCCCGCACCCAGTGGAATCAGAAGCGCTACGGCCACGAACTCTGGGCGACCTTTCAGGACCTCAAGACGGCGTTCGATCCCGACTGGATCCTCAATCCGGGACAGGTCGTATTCCGCGAGGAGAATCCGACGGATCTGCGGGAGAACCTGCGGTTCGACCCCGACTACGAGTTCGAGACGGGCTTCGAGCCCGCGCTCGAGTGGGAGACCGACAACGGCATGCAGGGGATGGTCGAGCTCTGTCACGGCTGCGGCGGCTGTCGCGGCGAGCAGTCGACGACGGGCGGCGTGATGTGTCCGACCTATCGGGCGAGTCGGGAGGAGATTACGGCGACCAGAGGTCGCGCGAACGCGCTTCGACAGGCAATGAGCGGCGACCTCGAGCCCGAGGAAGCCGTTTCAGACGAGTTCGTCGAGGAGGTAATGGGGCTCTGTATCGGCTGCAAGGGCTGTGCCATCGACTGTCCGAGCGAGGTCGACATGGCGAAGCTCAAGGCCGAAGTCACCCACGAGTACCACCAGCGCAACGGCGCGAGTCTCCGGGATCGGCTCTTCGCCAACGTGTCGACGCTCTCGAAGTGGGGGAGCAGATTCGCGCCGCTGTCGAACGCCCTGCCGAAGCTCCCGGGCGCGCGCAAGGCGCTCGAGGTGGCCGTCGGAATCGATTCGGACCGGCCGCTGCCGACGTTCCACGCGGAGACGTTCCGGGACTGGTTTGATGAGCGAGGCGGCGCTCGCGTTCGCGAGGCCGACGCCACCCGCAAAGTCGTCCTCTACCCCGACACCTACACTAACTACAGCCACCCCGAGGCCGGCAAGGCGGCCGTTCGGGTGCTCGAGGCCGCGGGCGTCCACGTCGCCGTCCCCGACGACCTCGGCGATACGGGTCGACCGGCGTTTTCGAAGGGATTCCTCGAGAAGGCGGAAGACGCCGCCCGCGAGAACGTGAACGCGCTCGCCCCGCGAGTCGCGGACGGCTGGGACGTGGTCGTCATCGAGCCCTCCGACGCGGTCATGTTCCAGGGGGACTACCTCGATCTGCTCTCCACCAAGGCCGCCGAGACGCTCGCGAACGCCACCTACGGCGTCTGCGAGTACGTCGATGCGTTCCGGCTGGACGAGGAAATCGATTTCGACGAGCGTGCGACGACTCGAGACCTCGTCTACCACGGCCACTGCCACCAGAAGTCCGTCGCGAAGGACCACCACGCCGTCGGCGTGCTCCGACGGGCGGGCTACGCCGTCGATCCGCTCGATTCGGGCTGTTGCGGCATGGCCGGCAGTTTCGGCTACGAGTCCGAACACGCCTCGATGAGCGACGCCATCGCCTCGATCCTGTACGAGCAGGTCGACGAGAGCGGTGGTGACCGCGTCGTCGCTCCCGGCGCCTCCTGTCGGACCCAGCTCGAGAACAGACCCGGCGCGACCAAGGAGCCGCCGACGCCGATCGAAGTCGTGGCCGAAGCGCTCGACCGACGGTAAGTACGACACCCCGCACGGCACGCCGTTTTTCGCCGTTCGGCCGGCGGTCGTCTTCACGTGGAGCGAGTTCCCGACGGATGCGGCTCGATGGGAGTTCGAC
This sequence comes from Natrinema soli, assembly GCF_028618695.1. The sequence goes on from NZ_JAQIVI010000025.1 coordinate 10,595, forward strand.
GCGTAGGCCACCGGACCCGGTAGTCCCGTCGGTGCCGATTGGGCGGAACGTATCGAGTCGGCGTCTTCGGGCGCGGTGACAAGTTTTCTTTACATTTATGTGGAGGGACCAACAACTGTCGCGTATGCCCAACACCCCGCTCAGGGCCTACGGTGCGCTCCTCGTCCTCGTCGCAGCGATTGCCAGTGGAATCGTTATCGCCGCCGGGTTCGTGGCGATCGAGTTCGTCCTCGAGACGATTACGGTCTGGGGCTACATCGGTGCCGTGGGCGTGATGGTCGTCTGCGGGTTCATCGGTGCTTTCGTCGATCTCCGAGGGATCCTCGAGCGGGAGTTCGTCGGAAAAGATCGAACAGAGTCCGACGCGGCTGACTCGAGCGACGTACCGACAGGGTCGTTTCTCCCCCTGCAGTACAGCCTGTTGTTGTTTCTGATCCCGGCACTGGCCGGTCCCGCGCTCGAGGTCGTAATCGGCAGCGTGCCCGCCGATCCGTCGCTCGGATCGCTCCTCATCCATCCGACGGTATTCGTCGTGATCTTCAACGGCGTCTACTACGGACGGACGCGCCGCGGTGCGGGCGGCGTCGTTGACGAACGCGACGTTCGAAACTTAGATCTCTCATTGGTCGTCACGGGAGCCGTCCTCCTCGGCTCGATCGTGGGCCTATACGGCTGGTACGCGATCAGTGGCGGAACCGTGCCACGGGAGATCGACGTCCTCGCTGCGATCGCCGTCGTCACGGTACTGACCGTCCTCGGCGCGACGGAGATACGCCAGCGTATTTGATACCGGCGTCCGACGTCCGAGCAAGGGATGGAGAACGACCTCCGGGACAAACGCACGGAACGCGGGCTCACCCAGCAGGAACTCGCCGATTCGGTCGGTGTGAGCCGTCAGACGATCTACGCGATCGAGAACTCGAAGTACGATCCGTCGCTGGAGCTGGCGTTTAAGCTCGCTCGTCGGTTCGACTGCGCCGTCGAGGATCTCTTCCACCCGGAACTGGACGATCCCTGAGGATCGACATCGCTCCTCGAGTCCGTCTCCGCACGACCAGCGGTGCCGTTTAGAGTCCGACCAGCTCGTCGTAGCGCGCCCCCGTCTGTTTCAGCGTCTCGGTCGAGTAGAGCCGCTCGTGATCGACGGGGAGGTAGTCGGCGGCGAGTTCGTCGATCTTCGCGTCGACGGCCTCGGGGTCGCGACCGTGGATCATCGTGAACAGGTTGTACGGCCACTCCTGCTCGGGCCGGCGCGGTCGGTGGTAACAGAGCGTCACGTAGGAGAGTTCGCCCGCGCGCTCGCCCCACTCGTCGAGGTCGTCGTCGGGGACGTCCCAGACGACCATGCAGTTGGCGTCGAACCCCGTCACGACGTGGTTGATCACGCAACCGATCCGCTTGAGACACCCGCTCTCGAGCAGGCGTTCGATAGCCGCGAGCACGTCCTCGACGGCGTATCCGACCGTTCCGGCGATATCGCGATACGGCGTCGCCGACAGCGGGAACCCGTCCTGGATCTCGAGGAGGAGTTCGGCCTCGATCGCGGAGAGATCGCCCGTGGCCTCCTCGCTGATCCGGGTGGCCGAGGAGTCGGTGCGCCGCGCCAGTGATTCGCGCGCGAACCGATCGCTATTGACGACGGGAAACTCGAGGTCGATGTAGTAGTCGGTCAGCATCGGCAGGTTCAGCACGTCACAGCCGGTTCGTGCCTCGATATCGGCGAGGATCTCGTCGCGGGCCTCGCGCGACCCGGCGGTGACGACGAACCACATGTTCCACTCGTGATCGCGGGCGTAGTTGTGGTTGACCTGTCGATACTCGTTGATGACGGTCGCGACCTCGTCGAAGCGGTCCGCGGGTGCCCGCACCGCGGCGAGCGTCGACGAACCGATCACGGGCGGGTTGAGGACGGCCCCGAACCGGCGGACGATTCCCGCCTCCCGGAGTGTGCGGATACGGTCGACCGCCGCCGATTCCTCGATCCCGAGGTCGGCGGCGACGCGGCGGAACGGGCGCGCTTCGATCGGAAAGCCGCTCTGATACCCGTCGATCAGCGCCGCGTCCACGTCGTCGATGGCCTCGCGCCAGTCCCCCGACAGGCTACTCATTGGTTTCCCTAGGGAGAAGGGGACCGTATCGTTTTCGGGTCTCGATAGCTCCCGGTCACAGTCCGACCGAGCGGTGATCCGCGAAGTCATTAATCGTGGACTGGCAGCATAATATATACTATCTGCTACTATATGGAACATGATTGATATCATGTTGATCTACTACCGTCACCAGTAGAGAACACACCGGGCAACTCACTCGCAATAGATGGAATTATATGCGTATATTCTACTATTTTATTCCCCATATAGCCGTTTGAGTTGCATGTATTTCCTGATAAACGACAATTTGACAAAGCCATTGGTTATCGACTACGGTTCGAAGGAGAGCGATATGAGATTGTAGAATGATATTAGTTTATCTGGTATCTTTGACCGATTGCCACGTCAGGGATCGTGAGCTGTGAGTCGATAGTAGCACGTTCTAATCGGTCGAATCGATGCCGTCGAATCGGAACCAACTGTGACCGCCAGACCCCGATGCTGGAGCGGGACGAATGCGTTCACAGCGCGTTCTCGAAGATCGTCTCGAGGTCTTCGGTGGTGGCGCGGCGGGGGTTGCCGACCAACAGTCGCTGGATCTCCTCGGTCTTTTCGGCGAGCCGCGAAACGTCGTCGCGCTCGACGCCGAGTTCGGCGAGCCCGGAGGGGATTCCGATGTCGTCACACAGCGCTTCGACCGCGGCCGCGGCGCGGTCGGCCG
>NZ_JAQIVI010000250.1 GCF_028618695.1 Natrinema soli
GACCCGTTCGCCCCACTCCTCGTCAGCGAGCCCGACGACCGCGGCGTCGTCGACTCGAGGATGCGATCGAAGCACCGCGACGACCGCCCCGGGATAGACGTTCTCGCCGCCGGAGACGATCCGGTCGCTACGGCGATTGAGGATCCACAGTCGGCCGTCCGCGTCGCGATAGCCGACGTCGCCGGTGTGTAAGCCGCGCTCGCCGAACGCCGACGCGGTGTGCGCCTCGTCGAGATAGCCCGGCGTCACCGTCGGTCCCGACACGACGAGTTCCCCCTGTTCGTCGGGACCGACCGTTGCGCCGGTCTCGTCGACGACGGAGACGTCGGTGAACAACAGCGGCTGTCCCACGGTACCCTCGTGCGTGTCGATTTCCGTCGGCGTCGCCGTCGCGATCTGGGAGGCCGTTTCGGTCATCCCGTAGGTTGGATGTACCGGAACGTCCGCCGTTCGGCAGCGCTCGAGCAGCTCGCTCGAGGCCGGGGCGCCGCCGAGCAGGACGAACCGCAAGGCGTCGGCCGGTTCCCAGCCGGCCTCGAGCAGGCGCTTGCACATCGTCGGGACGAGCGAGACGCCCGTGATGTCGTACTCCTCGAGCACGCGCGCGGTCGATTCCGCGCCGAAGTCGCGCTGGATCACGACTGGCGTGCCGTACAGCGCTGACCGAAGGACCGGTGCCAGCCCGCCCATATGGTACATCGGGAGACAGCACAGCCACCGATCGCTCGGCAGCACGCCGAGTCGGAACGCGGAGGCCGTGGCGCTCGCGACCAGATTGCCGACCGTGAGCCGGACGCCCTTCGGTTCTCCGGACGTCCCGGAGGTGAACATGAGCAGCTGCGTGTCGTCGCGCTCGAGCGGGATCGGGTCGACCGATCGGCCGTCGAGCCCGTGGTCGGCATCGATCGTATCATTTGACTGGGGCGGAACCAACGACCCCACCCGGTCGCGGTTCGGTTCGTCGACCGAACGAACGTCGACCGCGTCGATTTCGTCGGCGATCTCGAGCGCCGCCGCTTCGGTATCCTGCTCGCAGACGACGGCGGTGATATTGGTCCGCTCGGCTTTCCCAACGAGTTCGCCGGGCGTCTCGCGAACGTTGAGCGGGACGACGGTCGTTCCGGTCCGCATCGCGGCGAAAAAGAGGGTCGCGAAGGCGGGGCGGGTGTCCATGAGGACGCCGATTCGCCGGCGGTCGCCTCGCTCGCGATCGGTTCCGTCGCTCTCATCCGCTTCGAAAACCGCGTCCTCGAGACCCGCCGCGGCGCGGTCGACGCGACGATCGTACTCGCGGAAACCCCACGCCACATCGGTCTCGGTATCGAGGAGTGCCGTCCGCTGTGGCGTCGCGGCCGCGCGGTGGGCGATCGGATCGCGAGTCGGCCAGTCGACGGGGCCGGCGGTCATCGCTCACCCCAGACGTCCGAGACGCCGAG
>NZ_JAQIVI010000251.1 GCF_028618695.1 Natrinema soli
GGGCGTCGAGTTCGCCCGCGACGATCCCTCCATCGCGGGGATCGGCCACCCGGCCAACGCCGAGGACGGCGTCGACCTCGAGGTGCTGGCCGAGGACATCCAGGATCAGGACTCGAACGCGACGCGCTTTTTGGCGATCGCACCCGCTGCGGAGCGCTCGACGGGCGGCGGCAAGACCTCGCTGGTGGTCTACCCGAACGCGAACTATCCCGGCCTGCTGCTCGAGTTGCTCGAGCCGTTCGCGGATCGGGATATCAACCTGACCCGCGTCGAGTCCCGGCCGAGCGGCCAGCGACTGGGCGACTACGTCTTCCACGTCGACTTCGAGGCCGGGCTCTACGAGTCGCGGACGAGCGAAGCGATCGAGGAGCTCGAGGAGCTCGCCGAGAACGGCTGGGTGCGACGGCTCGGCTCGTACGACACGGAACACGTCGTCGAGTAGCGGTTCGAGAAATCGAGCGAACGGACCGGCACGAACGCGGCGGAAACTGGCTGACGGAGACGCTCACTCCGTGGTCGTACTGCCTTCGGGACGGATCCACTCGCGAATCCGATCGGCGTAGGTGGCCACACCGAGTCCCGCGACGAACGTCAGGAACGAGGGGACGAGGATCCACAGGAGGTCGGGGTGCTCCGAACCGGTGTGCAGGGCGATATCGATCATGGGTCGATAGAGGCGAACGGGTGGGATAATTCGACCGACACGGGCAGAATTGACCGTTTCCGATACTACGCCACGGCCACACTGGACCACAAACTGTTATTTCGCGCCCTGCGCTACCACGGGTATGCCACTCGCTGCAGGCGACGACGCGCCGACCGTGACCGCACGCAATCAGGACGGCGAGGAGGTCTCGCCGGCGTTCGAGGAGCCGACGGTCGTCTATTTCTACCCGAAAGACGACACGCCGGGGTGTACGGTCGAGGCGAACCAGTTCCAGCGCGAGCGCGAGACCTATCGCGACGCCGGCGTCGACGTCTACGGCGTCTCGCGGGACGACGTCGACTCCCACGAGTCGTTCTGTGCGTCGGAGGGCCTCGAGTTCGATCTGCTGGCCGATCCCGACGCCGAGATCGCCGACGCGTTCGACGTCGAACTGCGCGACAGCGGCGTGACCACCCGGACGACGTTTTTGCTGGCCGACGGCGAAGTGCAGGCGGTCTACGAGGGCGTCGACCCCGACGGTCACGCGCGGGAGGTCCTGCTCGACGCGCTCGACGACGGGCTCGTTACGCTTCCCGAGTAGCAACTTCTGTCGTCGCACTGCGGGCAGAATTTATCCCGGTCGGGAACCTACGATCGAGTATGCGACGCAATCCGTTCGACAATATCGAGGAGATGCTCGACCGCGTGAGCCGACAGGTCGAAGAGGGCATGACCGCAGGCGGGCTGCAGGTCCCCGGCTCGGTGCCGGTCGACGTCGCCGACACCGACGAGCAGTACGTCGTGACGGCCGACCTCCCCGGCTACGAGACCGACGACATCGAGCTGACGCTCTCGGACGGCACGCTGCGCCTCGAGGCCAACCGGACCGACGAGGAGGAGTACCCCGAGGGCCGATACCTCCGGCGCGAGCGGACCGAAACGTCGGCGAGTCGCCGGATTCGCCTGCCCGAGCCGGTCGACGAGGAGTCCGTCGACGCCGGCTTCGAGAACGGCGTGCTGACGGTCCGGCTGCCGAAGGTCTCGAGCGGCGAGGACTCGCGGCGGATCGATATCGAGTGACTCTCGAGCGGTGACGTCACCACGGCACTCGATCAGTACCACGCCCCGCCCGACGAGACGTTGATGTCCTGCCCGGTGACGTGTCGTGACGCCGCGCTCGCGAGGTGGACGGCCATGTCGGCGACCTCCTCGGGCGGGACCAGTTCGTCGATCACGAGGCTCTCGAGGACCTCGCCCTCGACCGCCTCCGCTGTGACGCCCGCCGCCTCGGCCTGTCGCTCGAAGACGCTGCGGATTCGCTCGCCCTCGACCGGGCCGGGACAGATCGCGTTGACGGTGACGTCGTCGTCACCGAACTCGGCCGCCAGCGCGCGGGTCACCCCGATCAGGCCCATCTTCGAGGCGGCGTAGGGTGTCCGGTTCGGATAGGGGCGCTTGCCGCCGATCGACGAGATGTTGACGACGCTGCCCCGCTCGGACTCTCGCAGATGCGGGGCCGCTGCCCGCGTGACGCGAGCCACGCCGACGACGTTGACGTCGAGGGTCTCGAGCCACTCGCCGTCGGTCGTCTCCTCGAGCGGCGCGGTGGGGCCGGCGATCCCCGCGTTGTTCACGAGACAGTCTAGCCCGCCGAAGGTGTCGACGGTCTCGTCGAGCGCATCGGCCACCGATTCCGTGTCGGTCACGTCGGTCTCGATCGCCAGCGTTCGATCGGGGGCGTCGATCTGGGACTCCGTTTCGTAGATGCCGTCGCTCCTGGCTGCGAGCGCGACGTTCGCACCCTCGTCGGCGAACGCGACGGCGATTTCGCGTCCGAGTCCCTGGCTCGCACCCGTGACGAAGACAGTGGAATCTGCTACCATACCCCAGAATGGGGCGAGACGAGAATAAAACCGCTTGCCTCCCGGAACCGGTCGGGACGAGCGTTCGGTACGGCTCGAGGTGGCGATCGATCGAGTCGACGGCCGCCGACAGTTCTGCGAACCGGTCGCCGCTCCGTTGCGGCGGCTCGAGGGGTAGTTTGACGGGGCCGTCGGACGACCTGACGGGGTACGGTATGGAAAGCTATAGGGCGGCGTCCCCTCCTATACGTATATAAGCAAATGAGCGACGCGGGATACGACCACGCGACGGTCGAACGGCGCTGGCAGGAGGCGTGGGACGAGGCGGACGTCTATCGGACGCCCGACGACGTCGAGGATCCGACGTACGTCCTCGGAATGTACCCGTATCCGTCGGGCAAACTCCACATGGGCCACGTCCGCAACTACACGATCACGGACGCGTACGCTCGGTATCGCCGGATGCGCGGCGACGACGTCCTCCATCCGATGGGATGGGACGCGTTCGGTCTCCCCGCGGAGAACGCGGCCAAAGAGCGCGACACGAATCCCCGCGACTGGACGTTCGACTGCATCGAGACGATGACCGAACAGATGGAGTCGATGGGCTTTGGCTACGACTGGGAGCGGGAGATCGCCACCTGCACGCCGGAGTACTACCGGTGGAACCAGTGGCTCTTCGAGCGGTTCCACGAGGAGGGCCTCGTCGAGCGCCGCGACGCCGAGGTCAACTGGTGTCCCCACTGCGAGACCGTCCTCGCCGACGAGCAGGTCGAGGGCGAGGCGGAGCTCTGCTGGCGCTGCGATACGCCCGTCGAACAGCGCGAACTCGAGCAGTGGTTCCTGAAGATCACCGAATACGCCGACGAGTTACTGGAAGCGATCGACGAGCTCGAGGGGTGGCCCAACTCGGTCCGCCAGATGCAGCGCAACTGGATCGGCCGGCAGTACGGTAGCGAGGTCAACTTCGATATCGAGGGACACGGCGCTGTGACCGCGTTCACGACCCGCATCGACACCATCCACGGTGCGACGTTCTTCGCGCTCGCGCCAGACCACCCGATCAGTGAGGAATTGGCCGAAGAGAACGACGACGTCCGTCACTTCATCGAGGAGGAAGCCGACCCGGACGGCGACGATCCCAACGGCGTCGAGACGGGACTCACCGCGACGAATCCCGTCACGGGCGAGGAGATTCCCGTCTACGTCGCGGACTTCGTCCTCTCGGACGTCGGGACCGGCGCGCTGATGGCCGTGCCGGCCCACGACGAGCGCGACCACGCCTTCGCCGAGAAGAAGGGCATCGAGATCAGGCCCGTCATCGCGCCCGAACCGGACGACTGGACCGGTGAGACGATTCCCGACGCACCCGACGTGAGCGAGGAAGCGTATACCGACGACGGCATCCTCGTCGACTCCGGCGAATACTCGGGCCTCGAGAGCGAGACGGCCCGCGAACGGCTGACCGAGGACGTCGAGAGCGCCGAGGAGGCCACGCAGTACCAGCTTCGCGACTGGGGGATCTCCCGCCAGCGCTACTGGGGCACCCCGATTCCGGTGATCCACTGCGACGACTGTGGCCCCGTCACGGTCCCCGAGGAGGAGCTACCGGTCGAGTTACCGGAGTTCATCAACACCACCGGGAACCCGCTGGACGCCGCCGAGGAGTGGAAGCAGACCACGTGTCCCGACTGCGGCGGCGAGGCCGTCCGCGAGACCGACACGATGGATACCTTCGTCGACTCCTCGTGGTACTTCCTGCGGTACATCTCGCCCGGTCTCGAGGACGCGCCCTTCGACCGCGAGCGGGCCAACGACTGGATGCCCGTCGATCAGTACGTCGGCGGCATCGAACACGCCGTGATGCACCTGCTCTACTCGCGCTTTTTCACGAAGGTGCTCGCCGATCACGAGGGGTTAGCGCACCGCGAGCCCTTCACGAACTTGCTCGCGCAGGGGATGGTCCAGCTCGAGGGCGAGAAGATGTCCAAATCGAAGGGGAACGTCGTCTCGCCCCAGCGGATCGTCGAGGAGTACGGGGCCGACACTGCGCGGCTGTTCATGATGCAAGCCGCCCAGCCCGAGCGCGACTTCGACTGGAGCGAGGAGGGCGTTCGGTCGACCTACGCCTTCCTCGATCGCCTGAAGGGGATGGTCGAACAGTACGTGACGAACGAACCCGACGGCGACGACGACGCCGTCGCGAGCTACGTCGACGCGGAGATCGACGCGACGATCGCCATCGCCAGCGACGAGTACGACGACCTGACGTTCAACAAGGCGCTGCGTGAAACGCAGGGTCTGACGCGGACGCTGCGGCAATACGCCAATCACACCGAACCCCACGCCGAGACCTACGAACGCGGGCTGTCGGCCGTCGTTCGACTGCTCTCGCCGGTCGCACCGCACATCGCGGAGGAGTTGCACGACGAGCTGGGCGGCGAGGGCTTCGCTGCGAACGCCGAGTGGCCGACCGCCGACGTCGACCACAACTACGTCGTGAAGCGGCGCCGACTGGTCGAGAACACCCGCGAGGACATCCGCGACATCGTCGAGGTCGCCGGGATCGAGGATCCGACGGCGATCGACATCGTCATCGCGCCCGACTGGAAGTACGACGCCCTCGAAATCGCGATCGAGAGCGACGCCGACAACCTTATCGGCGAACTCATGCAGGAAAGTCACATCCGCGAGCAGGGCGACGCCGCGGCCGACTACGGACAGGACCTGCAGGCCGAACGCGAGGCGCTGTCGATGACGCTCGGGCCGGACGACGAACACGCGGCGCTCAAGTCCGCCGCGTGGCTGATCGAACGCGAGTTCGAGGCGCCGGTGACCGTCGTCGCCGCCGATGAGGCTCCCGACGCCGTCCTGAAAAACGCCGCACCCGGCCGGCCGGCGATCGAGATCGACGACTGATCGAGCATCTCCTCGCGGGTAACCGCCGCTTCCAATCGGGTCGGCCCTCCGTTCCGGCGAGCGGTCGGTCGATGGTGTCTCCAAACTGTGTCGGATATTCGACCACAGACCGACGAGCATCGGGTAGCGGACGTCCACTGGCACCGGCGACCAATTCGAATCGGCACCAGCGTGGTTTCATACCCGCTGATACCCCGACTCTCTCGCCACCTTCGTTCCGTTGATACTAATTTACAGTATATATTGAATTAGCATCTATCGTGGGTTTCCGTTCTACCAATACATTCAATTGGCCTGCCTGTTCAGTATCACGGAAGAGCGTTCGCAGCGTCGGCTGCTCGACTCAGGTACAATGGCACTCGAGGACTACATCCCCGATCGGTTCAGGAAAACGTACAGTGTAAAGATCGGTCTCATATTCGTGGCGATCGCCCTGGTGACGCTGGTCGTCTCGGCGGTATTCTTCGCGCACGTCTCCGGTGCGGTCGGCCCGGCAGCAGCGGACCACTTCAGCGACCGGACCGACGACCGCAGCGACGTCGCGGAGACGTGGCTCGAGACGAACGCGGAGACGGCGGCGGG
>NZ_JAQIVI010000252.1 GCF_028618695.1 Natrinema soli
CGCCGCGAACGCCGAACCCGTCGCGTCCGCACCCAGCGCCGCCACGAGCGTCGCCACGCCCGGATAGAGCAGTACCTGCGAGAACAACACCGCGAAGACGAGGGCGGCGAGCACGGCCCGATCGCGATCACTCGAGTGCACGACGGGGGCTTGGCGCTCCGAGAGTATGAAGCCGTTCGTCTCGAGACGAACGACTACCCGACCGAAAGACGGCGATTTCGTGATCCGTGTTGCGGTCTCTCCGCGGGGACGAATGAACTGACTCGCGGGCGATCCCGAACGAACGGAACCGCGTCCACGACTGCTACGGACGGATGTAGGCGTATCCCTCGCTCTGCAGTCGTGTGAGTTCGCCGCCGCCGGAGGGAACGGTTTCGACGCCATCGACGAGATCCGATTCCGCGAGGTCTTTGAGGTCGAGCGTGTTGCCGCAGGCCTTGACCGAGATGCCCGTCTCGAGCAGCGATTCGACTGCGTCGCTGTTCTCTCCGCCGGCCGTCAGCGGCTCGATCCCGTCGGCTTGTGCGACGATCGCAATGTCGTCGATCTCGACGGAGTCGTCTTTCGTGAGGTTTTCGGCGATCGTAAGCGCGGTCCGTTGTTGTGCCGGTTCGTCGGCGATGAGGTGGAAAACTGTCTGCATGTCTCGACAGGGCGGCCGGCTAGGGAAAGCGTTTGAGCCTGCAAGCGAAGCGCCCGGCGGAAACGATGGGCTCGAACCGTCGGAGATTGCCTCTCCGTGCCATCGGAAACGGCCGTCTCGAGTACTCGAGACGGATGTCTGTGCATCCGTAGACGACTCTGCGTATACGCAGCCGATCAGTGCGAGACAGTCTCTAGTCTGCGGTTTTTGCCGTTACTGCCACGCATATGAACGTGGAGTAGTATGCATACTAAACATGAGCGACGACGCGAGCGGCGAGCACGACGCCGATTCCGAGCGCAGTGAGCGCGGACTCGGCACGCGCAGCGTCCACGCCGGCCAGTCTTCCGATTCGGAGACCGGCGCGATGGCACCGCCGATCTACCAGACGACCTCCTACGTCTTCGAGGACGCCGACACGGCCGCCGCCCGCTACGCCCTCGAGGACGACGGCTACATCTACTCTCGCATCGCCAACCCGACCGTCACGACGCTCGAGGACCGCCTCGCCGACCTCGAGGGCGGTGCCGGCGCGGTCGCGACCGGTAGCGGCATGGCCGCGCTGGATTCCGCGGTGCTGATCCTCGCCGAGGCGGGGGACAACGTCGTCTGTTCGACGGATACCTACGGCGGAACCACCGCCTACTTCTCGAAGACGGCGACCCGCAGGGACATCGAACCGCGGTTCGTCCCCACCCTCGAGTACGACGCCTACGAGGAGGCCATCGACGAGGACACCGCGTTCGTCCACGTCGAGACGATCGGCAACCCCTCGCTGGTCACGCCCGACTTCGAGCGCGTCGCCGAGGTCGCCCACGACAACGGCGTGCCGCTCGTCGTGGACAACACCTTCGCGACGCCGGCGCTGTGTCGACCGCTCGAGTACGGGGCCGACGTCGTCTGGGAGTCCACGACCAAGTGGCTCCACGGCTCGGGCACCACGGTCGGCGGGGTGCTGGTCGACGGCGGGACCTTCCCCTGGGGCGAGCACGGCTACGACGAGATCGCGGGGCCGAACCACGCCTACCACGACGTCGACTTCTCGCAGGACTTTTCGGACGCGCCGTTCGCAGCCGCCGCCCGATTCCGCTCGCTACGCAGTCTCGGCAATCAGCAGTCGCCGTTCGACGCCTGGCAGACCCTTCAGGGGCTCGAGTCGATGCCCCTGCGCGTCGAAAAACACTGCGAGAACGCTGCAATCGTCGCGGAGTACCTCGCCGACCACGAGGACGTCGCCTGGGTCACGCATCCCGGACTCGCGGACCATCCCACGCACGACAACGCCACGCGGTATCTCGAGGACTTCGGTGGGATGGTCGCGTTCGGGCTCGAAGAAGGGTTCGAGGCGGGCAAGGCCTTCTGCGAGAACGTCGAACTCGCCCAGTTCCTCGCGAATATCGGCGACGCGAAGACGCTCGTCATTCACCCGGCAAGCACGACCCACGGCCAACTCTCGCCGGAAGAACGCGAGGAAGCGGGCGTGACAGCCGACCTGATCCGGATGTCGGTCGGGATCGAGGATCCCGAAGACATTCTGGCCGACCTCGAGCAAGCGATCGAGGCGGCGACACGGGCCTGTCGGGGGACGGGTGAGACACCGTGACGACGAAGGAGACGGTCGATCTAGGGGAGTTTCAGTTCGAGTCGGGGGAGTCGATCCCGAACCTCGAGGTGGCCTACGAGACCTACGGCGATTTCACCGGCGACAACGCAGTGTTGGTCTGTCACGCGCTGACCGGCAGCGCCCACGTCGCCCGACGACCGGATGCGGGCGGCGAGACGGCGGGGCAGGCCCGGGCCTGGTGGGGTGACGTCGTCGGCCCCGGGAAAGCGATCGACACGAGCGAGTACTACGTGATCTGTGCGAACGCACCCGGATCGTGTTACGGGACGACCGGTCCCGCAAGCGAGAACCCGGAGACGGGCGAGCCCTACGGCACCGACTTCCCCCCGGTCACGGTCGGCGACTGGACCCGCGCCCAGCGCGAGTTGCTCGACACCCTCGGCGTCGGGCGGATTCACGCCGTCGTCGGCGGCAGCGTCGGCGGGATGAACGTCCTCGA